>CAYWNG010000044.1:15599-19504 GCA_964458685.1 uncultured Pirellulaceae bacterium | reverse complement strand
AACGGTTGGGGTAGTTGACTGTGGCCGGGTGGCAAAACATAGCAATCCCATAAGTCTTTCCATTGATGGGACCGGTGTAGTTCACCCACTTAGCAGGTTGCCCCCATGCCTTGTCATCAACTAAGCCGTCGCTGTTAACGATCTTTCCACCTAGCTTGGCGTCGACTTTGATCGTTTCAGCTACGCGAACGGCGAAGGTCCCTTCCTTCGTATCGCCAAAGACAACTTCGTCAACATCCGCGATCAAGACTGCGTCAACATCGATCCAACGTGATGTACCATCGGAACCAAAAGTCATTCGACGCTTCTCAGTTAACAACCGAACCTCTTTGTCATCGATCCAACCATTAGTGGCCTCGATCACGGCTGTCTTGCCGCCTTCGATCTTTCCAAAGCTCTGGTGGATCACCTTGCCACCCTTGTGCCAAAAATCGACACCGTTTACGAGGCCATGTGTGAACCAAAGCGAGCGATGATGCGGGTGGTCAGTCTTCTCGCCTTCAGTTGTTTGAATCATGGGATAGTCGCGAGTCATCTTGACTCC
The DNA here is from genome assembly GCA_964458685.1 of uncultured Pirellulaceae bacterium. Taxonomy (GTDB): domain Bacteria; phylum Planctomycetota; class Planctomycetia; order Pirellulales; family Pirellulaceae; genus Aureliella. The sequence continues at coordinate 18,960 of CAYWNG010000044.1, read as the reverse complement.
ATCGCTGCTCATCAGCGGCCACAGTATAGGACTGGGAGCTGCGGTCAAATACTGCGTCATCAATTGACCGTTGAGTAGCACTTTCACACCCTCATCAGACTTCTCAACGGAGAACTGCGCGAAGGTTGACTGACTGAAAAGGAGCAGTGACAAGACCGCTGCGAAATAGGAGGTTGGAAGTTTCATGGTGGGTTCCAATACAGACAAGTTTTCTGGAACAGCGCTACTATTGTGAGAGTAATGCTGCAAGGATCAAGCAATGGTACTCCATTGGTAAAGCGTTGTGTATCCGATACAAGGCGTAAGGGGGACTGGATCGCCTCAATCTTGTGCGTTGTGTTGAGTGTGGGCACGCAGTGAATTGAAAGATTTCTCCACATGTCCCTCAGTTCGATCCAGCTCGTCGAACGCGATCCCATGTCGTTGAAACACAGAGCTCGAAATTCGTCCTGGAACGTCAATTTCTTGTGATGTTCCGCTTGAGTTTCAACGTTGTGCACTACGGCTTCGGACTGGCTAACCCAGAACGCTTTCCAACCATAAGACTTGTTATGCCCTTTCAGGGCGAGCGGATGTTGTGATGAATCAACGCATATGGTGGCGAATCATGACCTGGGGCGATGCCCCAGGCTGGAATGTTTTGGCCCTTTCAGGGCAGTAACGAACTCCGCGCACCAGGGATTGCTCCCGAATGCAATAGCCATTTTTGACCTGCGCGACATTACTAGTTCGTCGTCCCGAAGTTCAAATCCAACCATTCCGTTGCGATGAATCCGCCTACAAATCCAACAATTGTATCGTGCAAGCGAAGTGAAACGCAACGATCTCTTCGCCCCGAAGGGCCTAAACAAATCAGCCCGGGGCGCCGCCCTCATCGTACCACCGCCCCGGGAAACGAAATCCAACCACCCATCCGCCCTGAAAGGGTAAAACAAATCAAACCCTGACGTACCGTTCGTCGAACCAGTTCACTCAATGGCGTCGATACGTGATGCAAGCCAATCGATCGCATTTTGCTCGCGGCCGCAATCGAGCATGGACTTGCGTTTGATCTATCGATCCATGCGCTATCGCAATCAATGTCGATTGTTGTCTGCTAACGTTTTTGCAAGCCACTGTCAAGCAATTCAATTGGGCTGAAGATGAATTTTCAAGCAATCACGAAAATCTGTTTTAAGAAGGGATTACATCGTTTGCTAGGGCTTACAATAGTGGAGATGGTTGATCGACACAGCGCGAAGTCCAAACGGATTCCATGGTCTGCGCACTGCGCTTTTCTCATCGATCAACGAACACTATTCACTGCCAAGAACTTGGAGAAGTTATGGCCAGACTGTTCCGAAGATCAACTACGCGAACCACTGTCCGCCGCGCGGGCATTGGAAAACAGATACCACTTTCCCCTCAACAATTCAGCTTTCATCGCCAGCAATTGCACCAACTTGTTTCCACGCAGACGTTCCCCGAAGATCAACGTCGAGGCCTGTGCTACAAGATTGGTCAACAAACTATCGCTTCCTCGCGATCGATGAAAGACCCTAACTTTTCAGTCACCAGCACTGCCGATTTGCAGACGATGGCTGAAATGTACGACCAGCACTTCTTGGGCGGCCACTGCTTGGCTTTAGCTAGGCATTTTGGCATGCAATTTCGTTGGTCAAACCGCATGACCAGCAACGGCGGAAAGACCGTAAGAACCGTCCACAATCGTCGCGGCGTTGAACGTGTCTCCTACGAAATCGTTCTGTCCGCTCCCCTGCTCTTTCAGACCTTTAGCGATCTGCAAAGGCCGATTCGCGTGACGGGAATTTTGTGCTCCAACCGATTGCAAGCAATGCAACGCATCATGGAACACGAGCTGATTCACTTGGTGGAGATGTTGGTTTGGGAGAACAGTTGCTGCGCCTCGCCCAGATTCCAAGGCATCGCAGCGAGACTCTTCGGCCACACCGAACACAAGCACGATCTTGTGACGCAACAGGAACGCGCGGATCAGAAGTTTAACGTTCGCGTGGGAACTCGAGTCTGCTTCCAGTATGAAGGACAATTGCGAGTCGGTACCGTAAATCGAATTACTCGACGAGCAACGGTACTGGTAGTTGATCCAACCGGACAACTGTACGACGATGGCAATCGCTATCGCAAGTACTACGTTCCGCTGAGCCACCTGTCGCCAGCTCGAGTGTAGAGCTACTACGAGTTCGTCTACTAGAGCGAGTCTAGATCAGCTACTCAATCGAGTCTTGGTTAGCTCTAACAAAACTCCGGTCTCTGGTCTCAAGTCTCAACAACTTCCTTCAGCAGTCGCGCAGGAAGTACTCCAGTTAGTCGAACGTCCAGCCCTTGGAAACGGACTGTCAGACATTCGTGATCCATGCCCAATTGATGCAACAGTGTCGCGTGGATATCTCGCACATGCGCCGATTCTCCAACTGGTCCGAATCCAAACTCGTCCGTCTCGCCCATCGTCACGCCTGGCTTGAATCCGCCGCCAGCAAACCACATCGTGAAGGCATCGATATGGTGATTTCGACCTGTTGATTCGCGCTTTTCACCCATCGGAGTTCGTCCGAATTCTCCACCCCAAACGACGATGGTATCTTCTAGCAAACCGTGTCGCTTCAAGTCTAGAATCAGAGCGGCGGAGGCTTGATCGATCTCTTTGCAAATTTCAGGTAGGTGCTTCTCGAGATTCTCTGTGGTACCGCCGTGGTGGTCCCAGTTGGTGTGGTACAACTGAACAAATCGGACTCCACGCTCGACCAAACGTCTTGCGAGCAAGCAATTTCTTGCGTACGAGCTTTCCTTTGGGTCTTTGATTCCGTAGAGCTCAAGCGTCTCAGCCGTTTCGCCGCTGGTGTCCATCAATTCCGGCGCACTGGTTTGCATTCGATAGGCCATCTCATACGAATTGATTCGCGTGGCAATCTCTTGATCGCCTGTTTCGACCAATCTCGCCATGTTCAGTTGCTTAACCGCGTCCACCAATTGAATCTGTTGATCGTTCGAGATTGACTTGGGTGTCGACAAGTTGAGAATGGGATCGCCTTGACTGCGCAGCGGAACGCCTTGGTAAGTCGTGGGCAACATGCCGCTACCCCAATTAACCGCTCCACCGCGAGGTCCCCGGGGACCGCTTTGCAACACGACAAACCCTGGTAGGTCGCTGCATTCGCTGCCCAACCCATAGGTAATCCAGGAACCCATGCTGGGTCGACCAAATATTCCGCTGCCAGTATTCATGAACAACTTGGCAGGCGCATGGTTAAACAGATCGGTCTTGCAAGTCTTGATAAAGGTTAGCTGATCGACAATCTTCGCGGTGTACGGCAGCAGATCGCTAACGTAAGCTCCACACTCG
>CAYWNG010000044.1:3578-15589 GCA_964458685.1 uncultured Pirellulaceae bacterium | reverse complement strand
TCGCCGTATTGAGCAAAGGTTCGTTTGCTTCCCAGCAGGTCGATGCGGTGGCTGCTATCCATGAAGGCAAATCGCTTGCCTTCGATGAAACTCTGCGGGATCGGCTGACCACTCAGTTCAGTCAACTTGGGCTTATGATCAAACATCTCCAGTTGAGACGGACCGCCAGCCATGAACAGAAAGATCACATGCTTGGCGCGAGCCGGAAAGTGCGTCGGCTTAGGCGCTAATGGATTGGAATTGCTCGCGTCGTTTGAGTCACTCCCTAAAGCACTGCCGCGCATCAAGTCGGCTAAGGCAATCGAGCCTAACCCAACTCCACAGCGGCTGAAAAAATGGCGACGCGTTTGGCGAAGCAGCTCAGCGGAATTTTCTTCGGCAGCTTCACATTGCTGAATCGATGTTCGTATTCTAGTCATGGCTTGGGATGTGGCTAACAGTGTATCTGTTGAGTGAGTTGAAGCAGTGTGTCTATTCGCGCGAAATGGTCTCGTCCAAGTTGAGCAATGCACGAGCAGCATTTAACGTGTCCAACTTTTCAAGAATTGCTAGTTCGCGGGCGGTCGGTCTGCGCGAAGTGCAACGCCTAAACGCCTCGGCGAGCCCCTGCTGTTGAATGATCTTCTCCAGAGCCTCCGCAAACTCGAAAAAGCCCGAGTCGTTCATCAGAGTCAAAGCTTGTAGCGGAGTGTTGCTGCGAATTCGTCTTGTGCACGTACTGAATCCGTCTGGTGCATCAAATACGTTCAACGATGGTGGTGGAGTCGCTCGGAATACAAACGTGTAAACGCCGCGGCGATAGCGATCGTCTCCTTGGCTGGTTTTCCAGTCACGTTTGACTTGCCCCTGGTTCATAACGCCATCTGGAATCGGCGGATACACAGGCGGACCACCGAGCTTTGGAACCAACAGGCCGCTGGCTTGCAAGGCAATATCGCGAACTATTTCAGCTTCTAGCCTCAGTCGTTGCTGTCGTGCCAAGAGCAGGTTGTAAGGATCGACTTGATCCAGTTCCGCTGTTCGCTTAGACGACTGGCGGTAGGTTTCGGAAGTCACAATCAAGCGTTGTAAATGCTTGAGGCTCCAACCGCTCTCCATAAACTCAACAGCTAACCAGTCCAGCAATTCAGGATGGCTTGGAAGCGTACTTTGCAATCCAAAGTCATTCTCCGACTCCACCAGCCCGCGACCAAAATAATGTTGCCAAATGCGATTCACGATCACTCGAGCCACCAAGGGATTGTCGCGATCGACAATCCATCGAGCTAGATCAAGTCGATTGAGCGACGGTTGCTTGGACTCATTGGTTGCGTCGTTAGCCTTGTCATTAGCTTTGTCTTTGGATTCTTCATTCGCGTCCTTTTTCGCTTCCTGCTTGGCTTCTTTGTTCGGTTCATCTTCCTGGCACTGACCATCAGTTGAATCGACGGCTGCCGGCGGAATCTGCTTATCAGAACTATCGGCGAGAGCAGTCTTTAGCGGATGCAATACGCTCGGCGTGCCTGGTGTGACCTTCTGTGAGGGTCGAGTGAAGTCGCCTTTGATGAAGAGATGAGTTTCGCGCGGCTTATCGCGTTCCTTCATCACCATCGTCGAAATTGGTTTGCCTTCACCTTCGCTAGATTCAAGCTTGAGTTCGGGTTCGTCCTGATTATTCAGGAACGCAAACAGTTGATAGTACTCTTCCTGTGTGATCGGATCGTACTTGTGGTTGTGACATTGAGCACAGCCGATGGTCAGTCCCAGCCAAACCGTTCCCGTGGTGGCGACTCGATCAAAGACACTATCGATCCGGAACTGCTCGGGATCGACACCGCCCTCTTGATTGATCTGCGTGTTGCGATGGAAGCCCGTGGCTATCTTCTGATCTTGTGTCGCATTGGGAAGCAGGTCGCCGGCGAGTTGCTCGATCGTAAACTGATCAAAGGGCATGTCCTTGTTCAAAGCGTTGATAACCCAGTCGCGATAGAGCCAGATTTGTCGCGGCGCGTCGATCGAGTAGCCATTGCTGTCACCGTAACGAGCTTGATCCAACCACCATCGGCCCAGTCGTTCGCCGTAATGCGGACTGGCCAACAAGCTGTCCACCAACTTGCGATAAGCCTCTCGGGGATTGGCCTGTGAATTGGCCTGAGTCTCCGCGAGGAAGGCGTCGATCTGCTGCGTCGTTGGAGGCAGGCCCGTGATGTCCAGGCTCACGCGTCGAATCAATGTTTCAGGCGTTGCAGTTGGCGACGGCTTGAGTTTGGCTTCGTCGAGCTTTTTATGCACAAAGGCATCGATGGGATTTTGATCAGGGTGAGTTCTTGGTGGGTCGACGCGTACTGGACGCTCGAAAGCCCAGTGCTTCTGATAGTCGGCTCCCTCTTGAATCCATCTTTGCAACAAGCTCTTCTGTTTCTCGCTCAGCTTCTTCCCAGTGTGATGGGGAGGCATCAGTAGATCGTGATCCTCCGTTGTCACGCGCTGGTAGAGCTGACTTTTTGATGCGTCGCCAGGAACAATTGCACCGGCATCCAAAGCGGATTGTCGATTGTCCAAGCGCAAGTCGGCCTCGCGGGCTTGGTCATCAAAACCGTGGCAAGCGAAGCAATACTCAGCTAAGATCGGCCGAATGTCGCGGTCGTAGCTCAGCTTCGCTGCGGTGGCGTCATCCGTGCGAGCCATGACGTCGGTCGTTAGGACTGTCAGGGCTCCAACTCCAAAGACAAGCCCATACAAAACGGACTTCGCTAAGGAAATCGATTTAGATTTCGGCCAAAGGTTCACGCGCATCTCCAAAGGAATCCAGTTTCACGCCCGTCTTGTTCATCAGACTCAAGAACAAGCGACACATTTGACGGTTTTCTTGTCCGCTATAATCCAGAACTCGTCCACCTTCGATCTTGCCACCACCGCCACCAACGACGATCACTGGTAATTTTGTAGCGTCATGGCTACCGGTCATCATACTCGAGCAGAACATGATCATCGAATTGTCCAACGCCGTTCGCGGACCTTCTTGTATTGCATCTAGTTTAGCTGCGATGTAAGCAATCTGCTGAAGGAAAAACTGATTAACCTTCAACCAATCCTCGGTGTCAGAGTGCGAAAGGAGGTGGTGAATCATGTAGTCGACGCCAAGATTTGGAAATCGTAGCGACGAGTGATCATTGTTGAGCTTCAGACTGCAAACTCGCGTGGTATCGGTCTGGAATCCAAGTACCAGAATGTCGCACATCAATCGCATATGATCCGCGATATCCTGAGGAACTCCATCCGTGGGTCGAGCCATCGTTGGCTTATCCAAAGTTGGTCGCCAGCCTTGCAATTCACCGCGCTGGCCAGCACCTTCGATTCTTGCTTCAACGTCGCGAACTGAATCCAGGTATTCATCCAGCTTGCGACGATCGGTTGTACTGATTTTCAGTCGCATACTCTTCGCATCTTCCAGCACGGCATCCAAAACGCTGTGATCAGATGCCGAAACTTCATCCTTAAATAGACGATCGAAGGCCAGGGCAGGGTAGAGCTCCAGAGGCGTAGGCGTGGTCGGAGAACTCCACGAGATATGCGAACTGTAGAGCATTGAGTAATTCTTGTGGACCGATGGATTGGACTTTTCGCAAGCCAAAACCAAACTGGGTACCTTAGTACTCTTGCCTTGGTGCTGTGCAATCACTTGATCAAAGCTTGTTCCTGAGCGGATTTCGCCACCGGCTGCCAGTGGAGCGCCAGAAAGTAGATTGCCAGTCTGCGAACTATGGATGTTCCCCTTGAGAGCTTCAGCGTTGTAAAGTCCGTTAATCACCAACATGCGTTGGCGGAAGTCATTCAACGGCTGAAGGACTCGGCCCAACTCCATCTGTGCACCAGACCCGCGAGCCCACCATTCTTTGCTGTGGAAGCCGTTGCCTGAGAACAAAACTGCGGTACGAACCGGGGCTTCACTATTCTCGGAGTTCGGTTGATCAGCCCAGGCCGACATCGACTCCAACATCGGCAGCGCCATCGAGACTCCCACACCACGCAACAACGTTCGTCGCGTGAAGTGATTTGGGTGGTTAGAGTCTTGGGGGTTTTTCGAAGTAGATTTGCTGGAATGAGTCATCTTTAGACACTCCCTGTCGAATATACACTGGCCAGCAGGTAATGGTTCAGTGCTTGAGACAGCGTTAAAGGTGGGAATAGCTGGAGGGAAATCCATTATCGTTCTAATCGCTCAGCGAAACCAGCCCAGAGAGCGTTCCGCTAAGGAAACAAGCCGGAATCGCAGTTAGCGTCCGGTTCTATCGGATTTAAAGTCCTTTGGTGCGTTGTGTTGAAACCGAGTTCGGAATTGATCCACGCGAAAAAACCGAAGCCTAACGGCATTTCGGCTAGTCTACGTTGCCAGCAATTTCATTTCGATCACTAAACAACCAAAAGAAAAGAGCCGCACCGCGTCAAGCCTGTGCAGCTCCTCATTGTTATTGAACGACCTAAAAGTCGGCGGTCTCAACGTACTTGATGTTCTGACCAGCGGCGTCAGGTACAGCAAAGCCCTTTGTCATCTTTCCAGCAGTGATTTCAATCTATTCTTCAACGGGATTGAAGAGCATAAGCCTTACTTATTGCCACCAGGGTTCATTGCAGGCAACATTTCACGTGCCATCTGAATTCCCGCAGGTCCAACAAGCACTACGAAAATGCCGGGGAAGATGAACAGAACCAGCGGGAAGATCAGCTTAACAGCCGTCTTCGCGGCTTTTTCTTCGGCGATTTGTTGTCGGCGAACACGCATCGAGTCGCTTTGGACTCGCAACGCGTTAGCGATACTGGAACCAAACTTATCGGCTTGAATCAGAATCCCTGCTAATGCTCGCAAGTCGTCAACGCCGGTTCGCGCACCGAGGTCCTGTAGCACTTGATTTCGCACTCGTCCCATCTGCAACTGCAAATTGCACAGGCTGAATTCGTCAGCAACAATGCGATGGCTCTTGACCATCTCTTGCGCGACTTTACGCATCGCTTGGTCTAGTCCCAAGCCAGCTTCCACGCAAACGACCATCAAGTCGAGCGCGTCGGGCAGGCCGAGAAAGATCTGCTGTTTTCTTCGGCTTTGCAAAAAGCTCAGCGCGAAGACGGGTAGGAAGAAACCGATGGCACCCACGACGAACGTTCGAATAAGCGCGGTGGTTGTAAAGCCGTACAGGAATAAGGAACCACCGCCACCCAAGAATAGAAATGTTAACGAGCTGATCACACGAATAGCCAAGAAGGTCATCGGCGCCGACTCGGTTCTGAAGCCGGCTTCGATCAAGGTTTGACGGAGCTTGCCCATTTCGGCTTCGGACTTTGGCGTAAGCGGCTTGGCCAGTGCAGGCGAAGCCAGCTCAAGAGCCTTCGAAAAGGTCTCCGAACGCTTCTCTTCCTTTTTGCCACCGCGACGCACTTGGTTGAGTGCCTGCAATCGGTGCTCGGCTGGATTTTCTTCATTGCTGAAGAACATGCTCAGCACCAACCATGCCAGCGCACCGCCACCAATGAAAATGGCAACGGGAATGATCAATGTAAGTGGAATGGAAGCTACAAGCATGATTAGACCTTAATCGTGATGATCTTGCGAATCACAAGCGCGCCAAGGAGTTGCATTACCAACGCTCCGGCCATCAATTTCTTACCAGTTTCATCTCGGAAGAGAACCATCGCGTAGTCGTAGTTGATGTACAGCATCACCAGGAACAGCGTTGGTGGCAGAGCCAACAGAACCACTCCCGACAAACGACCTTCGCCGGTGAGGGCTTGAATCTGTCCAGCCAGCTTGAATCTCTCGCGAATCAGTCGACCGATCTTGTCAAGAATTTCTGCCAAGTCACCACCTGTCTGTCGTTGGAGAATGACCGCCGTAGCGAAGAAGCGTAAGTCCAAGTTGGGAACTCGCTTGACCATCTGCTCAAGCGCTTCGTCCAGCGAAATACCCAAGTTCTGTTCATCAAAGGTCCGCGAGAATTCTGTCGATAGTGGCGCGGTCATTTCTTGTCCCACCAAACCCATACCCGAAGCCAGCGAATGACCAGCGCGCAATGATCGGCTGAGCAATTCAAGAGCCTCCGGCAACTGCTGCGAGAACTGATTGAGTCGTTTCTTGCGCTTGAGCAGAAGCCACATGATCGGCGCTCCACCCGTGCACATGCCAACTAACGGAGCAAGATAAAATGGCATTGGGGATACAAGGCAAGCAACGGTACCCAAGAGTCCAGAAACACCGCAGATAGTAAGAAACTGGGATCCCGAGATCTTGACATCTGCTTGTTCAATTAAGGCACCAAAGTTACCGAACTGATTCAAGAAGTTATCCGCCATCGTCTTGGTTTCATCCAAGGGCGATCGCGTTAACAGCGCAGGCGTATCACCAGCTCCGCTTTTGCCTTTCCTATTGGTCAATGCGGATAGTCGATCCTCTGCGATGTTATCGTCTTCATTGCGAAGAGCGATAGCTAGACCGCCGATAAGCGCAGTTACGCCTAAGCCTACTGAGATGATCAAAACAATCGCGAGCATTGATTAGCTCCTTCGTGGAACGGGCTTGAACTCTTCTATTGGACTTAGGCTTGCATAATGACGCGTTCGCGGAACGTGCTAGCTGGCAATTTCACGCCAGCCTGCTCAAGTCTGTTCATGAATGCGGGGCGAACGCCAGTTGCTGTGAAATGGCCATAAGCCTTGCCGTTTTCCCCGATGCCGTCTTGAACGAATCGGAAAATGTCTTGCATTACGACGGTTTCGCCTTCCATACCGTTGATTTCGGTAATGTGAGTTACTCGGCGAGGTCCACCTTGCAATCGATTAGCCTGAATAATCAGGTTGACCGCGCTGGAGATCTGTTGACGAATCGCTTTGATCGGCAAATCGAAACCAGACATCATCACCATCGTTTCCAAACGAGCCACACCGTCGCGAGGATTGTTAGCGTGAATAGTCGTTAGCGAACCATCGTGACCTGTGTTCATCGCTTGAAGCATGTCCAGCGTTTCACCACCGCGACACTCGCCGATGATGATGCGTTCTGGTCGCATTCGCAGTGCGTTCTTAACGAGGTCCGTCGCCGTCACAGCGCCATTACCTTCGATGTTCGCTGGTCTTGTTTCCAAGCGAACCACGTGATCTTGTTGCAACTGCAATTCGGCCGCGTCTTCGATCGTAATGATTCGTTGATCGTTGGGAATAAAGCTGCTGAGCGTATTGAGCAGCGTGGTTTTACCCGAGCCAGTACCGCCGCAGATGATCATGTTCAGTCGAGCCTTAATGCAGCCCTCCAACAACATCACCATCTCTGGCGTGAGTGCTTTGAAGTTCAGCAAGTCTTCCAGCTTCAATGGATTGGAGCCGAATCGACGAATGGAAACCGCCGCTCCGTCCAAGGCCAAAGGTGGAATAATCGCGTTGACCCGCGAGCCGTCTTCAAGGCGCGCGTCAACCATCGGACAGGTTTCGTCGACTCGTCGACCGACTTTCGAAACGATCCGATCGATGATTTGCATCAGGTGAGCGTTGTCGCGGAATTCAACGCCGGTAAGCTGCAGTTGTCCGCCTTTTTCAACGTAAATCTGCTTGGGCCCGTTGATCATGATGTCGCTGACACCGGGATCTTTCAGGATCAATTCCAAGGGACCAAGACCGAAGGTTTCGTCGAGCACTTCTTCGATAATTCGATCGCGCTCGGTTCGATTGATCAGAGTGTTTTCAGCATCGCACAGGTGCTCGACCACCAATCGAATCTCGCGGCGCAGTTGCTCGCCTTTGAGATCGCCAACGCGACTTAAGTCCAGCTTGTCGACTAGCTTGTTGTGAATGCGACGCTTGACTAGTTCGAAATCATCAGACTTGTTTGAAGAAGGACGCAATGGTGTTGCAGGTGTATTCATCGCGAATTCCTTGACTTGGAGTTGGATGTACGAGTTCAATAGTGCGCGCTAGAGCATTCCCAAACGACCAAGTCCACGCGAGATCCGGGAACAGTTCAACTGCTCGACCCTGATCACGCCCGAAGCATGAGTCGTTGGTACACCCAAGCGACAATAAAACTCGCAGCTAACGACTCTCACCCTCCCCGAACCATGGGTGATAAACCGCTCAGCTTTACAGGAAGTCCGATCCGTTGTGCTGCGATGTGTAGCGGATAGAGAAAATCCGCTCATAGAACCTACATCACTCTTTGCGCAAAGCTTGAGGAATAGGCGAACGTTGCAGAATAAATGCTAGGGCTTGGCGGTAGGAACGGAATCTTTGGACTTTTGGAAACGATGTTCTAGGTAGACTCGGGCGGTATCAAACATGTATCCGGTCTCACCATGTTCCAAACTGCGTTTGAAGAACTTTACGGCATCCTCCTCACGACCGATAGAATCGTAATACAAGCCGATGTACAGATCGGCATAGAACTTGGCGCGGACCTTGAGCTCAGGCACGGGACTGGACTTTTCCGCAGCCTCCAGCACTTGTTCGGGTGTCGCTCGACCTTGCAGCATCTTGAGGATCTCCATCATCGGCTCGCGTCGATCTCCGCGACTGCCGATAAGTGTCTTCTTCGCCGCTTCAACGCTTTCGGACTTGGCAACGCACAGATAGTACCAAGCCGAATTCTCGACATCGTCGGGGTTTACATCGTGGTGCAGCTTGAACTGCTCAGCCCCCCGCTTAAAGTCGCCCACGGTCGCTAAAGCAATGCCACGTTGCCAATTCTCGGCTGCCTTGTTGGGCAATAGTTCGATCACTCGATCAAAAACGGGGATGCTCTCTTTAGCATGACCCGAGAGATACATCAGCTCGGCGGCTCTCTGCTGCACCCGAACATCGTTAGGAAGGAGTTCAACAACTGCTTTACACTTCTCAAGAACCAGTTTGTAGTCGCCAGTATTCTGCGCGTCTCCAGCAGCGCGTAGCAGTTTGGCCGCCTCTTGATTGACGGCTGCTTGGTTGCCCGTTCCTTGGTTGTCCGTTCCCTGGTTGGCGGCTGACTCGGCTGGCTGCTGCGCAACGACACCGGTATTGCCGGGATTGCAAGCGACTAACCCAACGCAGCAGATCGCGAAGCTCATAGGGATCGAACGCAGAAGTAATCGTCGATTCATGATACTCACCGAAAAATCAGATTTGTTGTGCGAGTGATTGAACATCAACACAGGGATGGGCGTAACAGAAATTGGATGCAACACTCGACAAAAGCAAAAGTGCTCGTGTCCCATTGCTCACGTCAGCCAATCCCCTATAAAACAGTGATTCTAGCGAAGTGAACTACCGCTTGCATCCAGTTTCCAAGCACTCTCCGCGAAATCTCCTGGACTATCCATAATGTCTACCAGAACCCTCATTCGCGATGCTGATGTTGTCTTTACCAATTCAGTAGCCAAAACCAATGTTTTGATCGAAGCTGGCAAGATCATCGCCGTCGACGCCGCACGCAATTTTGCTGCCGACGAAGTGATCGAAGCCGCCGGATTGACGCTCCTTCCCGGCGTGATCGATGATCAAGTGCACTTCCGCGAACCCGGCTTAACTCACAAAGAAGACATCCACACGGGCAGTCAAGGATGTGCCGCAGGCGGCATCACGACTTTTCTTGAAATGCCCAACACAATTCCCTCGGCTTCGACGGTCGAGCGATTGCAGTGGAAGTACGATCGCGCCGCTCAAACTAGCTTGGTGAACTATGGCTTCTACGTCGGCGCGACGGGAAGCAATGTTGATCAGCTTCAAAAGGCCAATTTTGCTCCCGGAATTAAGATCTTTATCGGTTCGAGTACGGGTGAATTACTGGTCGATGCGCAAGAGGCTCTTGAAGCGATATTTGCTGAAACGACGTTGCCCATTTGTGCACACTGCGAAGATGAAACGACTGTCCGTGCCAACCGCGAGGCCCTGGGCGACAACCTGACCATCGAAGATCACTCCAGGATTCGCGATGTCCAAGCAGCCGTGATCGCAACACGTAGATCTATCGATCTGGCTCGTCGACACAAGCATCGTTTCCACGTTCTGCACGTAAGCACAGCCGACGAACTTCCATTGATTCGTGGTAATGCACCTTGGATTACCGCCGAGGCCTGTCCGCACCACCTCTTCTTCTCAACTGAAGACTATAAAACTCTGGGTAGCTTGGTGCAGATGAATCCATCGCTTAAGTCGCCGGAACACCCGCCGCAGCTTTGGCAGGCTCTGCTGGACGGGACAATTCAAGTCATCGCCACCGATCACGCTCCCCATACCTTAGACGAAAAGGCTAAGCCCTACCCGCAGTCTCCCAGCGGTTTGCCAGCCGTCGAAAACAGTCTGGCATTGATCCTGAATCAATTCGCTCAGGGCAAGTGCACGCTGCAGCAGGTCGCAAGTTGGATGAGCGACGCGCCGGCTCGCGTTTGGGGCTTAGTCGGCAAGGGTCGTATCGAAGTCGGCTACGACGCTGATTTGGTCTTGGTCGATACGAATCTGATTCGCGAAGTCGACAATCGCAAGCAACGAACTAAAAGCGGCTGGAGCCCCTGGGATGGCCAAAAACTGCAGGGCTGGCCTGTTCGAACAATCGTCGGGGGAAGGACGGTTTTCCTAAACGATACTCTGGACGAAGAAGTCCGAGGTCAGGCCGTTAAGTGCGATCACGCTCGCGGCGGCTTCTGGGCCACAAGTGACGGAATTGGGACCTAGCCCAGTCCCTCCCGTTCCGACGAGACTTTTGACTGTCGCTCCCGTTTCCAACGGGATTCTTAACTGTCGCTCCCGTCTCACCGACGGGATTTCCTACTTTCGAGATAAGCCAAATCAAGTCTATCCGCCTAGGCTTAGTCAACAGAGTAACTTGAACTCAGTCCGACATCTTTGCGCCCGAATCAAACGCGATTGAAGAGATTAGAGGCTTGGCCGAAGAGAGAGAGAATCCCGTTGGAAACGGGTGCGACTTTTCGGAGCGACTTCTGTGGTGCGACCGTTAGTTTTCGCTGCCTACCCTCAATTAATCCCCAAGCGTTTTTCAGCAACGCAACCTACCGCTAGCCCAATCAGCAAAGCGGTTGACATAAACATGATTCCTAACACTTTAGAACTCCTCATTCTGGTTCTGTCGGAGCGACGTTAATATACCGGCCACAAAGTACAAAGCGAGAGCAACCCAAAGTACGTTTCGTACATTCTGAGAATTTTGTGTGAATTTGTTCTGCGCCGCATTTGGGGGGATTGGCCTATTCGGTAGGTTCATCGTTGGCGATATGGAGGGGAGATTCCACCGTCTGGCGACGGTGGCTACGGTTTGGCGGCGGTAACTGATCTTGCCATGTATGGCATGTTTCGACTATCTGCGATACAGGTCCGATCAGACTTTCCGCACCGCGCAATTGCGTGCCATCCTTTCAGCCCTGATGTTTGTATGCTGCAAGATTACCCGACTACCAAATGCTCCAAACGCTGTAGTGTCAGCGGCAAGGAGTTCGCGCCGGGTGAGAGCTATATCTCCGTGCTGATTCCATCAGGCGATGATATTACGCGAGTCGACATTGCTGCTCAGCAGTGGAAAGAACCGCCCGAGAACGCTATCGGCTGGTGGAAGTGTCGCATGCCCGACGCTCAGCGTCGTGGTACACGCCCGGCTCCCAACAGCGTCCTGCTGGATACGCTTTCCGAACTGCTCAATCGACCAGAAATGGCTAAGCTGGCCTATTTGCTAGCATTGCTTTTGGTAAGACGTCGAATCCTCGTCGAAGAGAATCGTTTGTCGCTAGACGATCAGGACTCGGCATCGACTTGGAACTTGGTTCAACCGGCCGACGGTCGGCAATGGAATGTTCCGATGAGCTGCCCTGAACCGCATGAGTTGGCTCGCCTACAAGATTCGCTGATGAAGCTTTTGTTTACCGACGAGTAGGTTACTGACTGCCGGTGAAAAGAACTGGCGCAAATACTTTGGTGCAAATACTTGGTGCAACCATAAACACAAAAACCACGACTTCGCGACTCAATCAATCGACTAGGGTTTCAGCGTTGATAGCTGGTTACTTCCTGGT
>CAYWNG010000044.1:0-3478 GCA_964458685.1 uncultured Pirellulaceae bacterium | reverse complement strand
CGCCCCACGCCAACGATTTACTACGCGAGACACAACGAGTTCGACAATCAGCAAGGTGGGCGGCACGTTTTGCCAGTCTCGCCGCTGTGGCTGCGGGAAGCTTTTGGAATTGTCGAGCTAGATCCGCAAGGTCAGCACGAAGGTCCGACGGCACGTCCTGACGGCAAGTTGGAAGTTGTTTCGTACATTCCATCTGCACGCGGCTCGTACCAACGCGTGCTGGTCATCGCTCCAACCACGGGTACCATCGAAGAGACGCGGTTGTACGACCAAAGCGGCAAGATGATCGCCATCGCCAGAATGATGCAGCATCAATACTACTCTGGCATCAACTGGTCATTACCTCACAAAGTTCAGATTCAGCTCATACCAGATGTTGGGGATGCCATCAGCTTCACAGTTGAAGTCGGCTATTACCAAACCAACGAGACATCGCCCGGCAAGATCTACGAATTCCCCGATACAACCGGGCTAGTGAGTGTTGATTTAGTACGCATCAATGCCGGCAGCCAGCCTCAGGCCTCCATGCAACAATACACGGCTCAACAGGAGCAGTATGGAGCAGGGCAGGGCGGTACAAATAACGGCGGCACGAATAGTGGCAATAACGGCTACGCTCCCGAGCAACTGCCGTGGACCGTTCAACAGGCACCGTACGGTTCACCTGCACAACCGCCCAGCGGCTTACCTGTTGGTACACCTGCTGGATCGCAGTTCAACGGTACAAACTCAACTGGTACTACGCCCAGTGGTGCTTCAGGATCTTTGCCGGTCAGTGGAGCGACCGATCAACCGACCGCTCAATACTCGCCAGGCGTTACCGCTCCCGTCTATCGCACCAGCGCTCAACCAGCTTCAGCTCAAAGCTGGCAAGGCAATCTTAGGCGGTAGTTTTTCTTGGCTTTCGGGCCGAAGGCCCAGCGATTTACCTAGCCCAGCCCACCGGGCTGGGTTGTGAAGCTTGAGTAAGTTAATGGGCAACGGCCCGCCGGTTTGCGTGCAAACCGGCGGGCCGTTGCCCATTTGCTTTTCTCGCGAATTAAGTACCCAGCCCTATAGGCTGGGCTAGGTAAACGGTCAGGCCTTCGGCCTTAAAACCAAATAGCGCAACTTCAAAACTAACGCTTCGGTTGGGAAAGAGCTCAAACTCAAAACTAGCGCCTACCGCTCAAACTTCAGATGCTTATCCAAGAATTCAAACGTCCGCTTGCCGTTGATGGTGTGAGGTCCAACGAACCACTCGATCTCGGTTCGCTCGCCGATGCCGAGTCGAGCTTGGTATAAGTTCTGCACCTTGGCAAACTCGTGGCCAACCCACTCATCCTCGCCGACTCCATCAAAATGGCCGCGTTCAACCATGAATGGCCGTGGGCAAATCAGTGCAGCCATCTCGGCGTAGTTGAAGGTGTTGCCCAAGTTGAACTCGAATATTTCGTACTCGCCGGTCCAAACATAGCTGAATCCATGCGTCGTACTGGCATTCTTGACGATCCACTCGTTGAAGTCCGCCGAGCAGATCGAGAGGCAGTAGTCCTTTACCAACGCTGGTATGCGCATTGCCGATTTGCCTCCGTAGCTTAGCCCGTAAAAGGCGATGCGTTCTGAGTCGACGTTAGGCAGAGTCTTCAGCCAATTCACAATTTGCTGGTGCTGCGGCACCATGAACGAAAAAAGCGTTAGCCCCAGTGGATTAGCCTTGCGTTGCAATGATCTGAAGCGATCCTGAAAGATGTAGATGTTCTGCGGAGCAAAGACGATGTAGCCTCGATCGCATAGCTTCGCGGCGTAATCGTGATAGGCTTGATGATCGCCGAGGAAGACATCGGTCGGACGGCCTTCCAAGCCGTGCTGGCAAACAACGACCGGACGCTTTTCTCCAGGCTTGAGATCTTTGGGCAGCAGCAAGACACCGTAAGCAAAAATGTCTTTGCAAACATCCAGCTTGACTTCATAGCCCGTCCAACGATCCGTCTCCCACGACTGCCGACTCTTCGCGTTCGGTTCCACAAGCGAATGATCGATGCGTCCAATAATCTCGCTGTAGAACTTTTCTCGCATTGGTTCGATAGTCGTGACGAAGTTCTCGACGGACTTTGTATCGACGGCCGCATAGAACTTCTTGCGAACCTTGGCCGAATCGTGAAGCAGCTTCTGCGTGTGATCGATCAACTGCTGTACTAAGCGTTGCTGCCGAGCGTCATTATCGGGCAAGTCAGCCAGTTGAACTCGAATGTCGTCAGGCGCAGTTCTTAGACGACTCGCAAAATCGGGCATTTTGCTTAGAGGATCGGTCGTCGAGTCGCTAAACCAAGTAGGACCACCGTAGCTTTCTTCAATTGACAATACAACTCCTATCGGCTCGCTGAATGCAATCGGCCGCACACTCTTGAATGCCTTGAACCGATTGTATTCTTTGTACATTGAAGCTCTGGGGATCGCAGCTAACTCTCCTGGCGCACCACCCTGAGTCCGCAGTGAAACTGTTGGGCCAGGTGTGAAGTCCACGATCAATTCACGAGGCAGAACAAGCGCGGCCATCTCGGCGTCGCCGAACTCGGTCAGTTGGCCGAAGAGATTGCGATCAATGGGTTCCTTCCAAACCTCTTCACGCTCACCAAAGTACCCGCTGATGTAGGTACGATCGATACGAGTGTCCAAAGCTGCTGATGCGAGGGCAATGAGTCCGCCTTCGCCATATCCGACCACGGCCAGTTCGGCAGATGCAGAAGCGTCCGAGTTCTTGCCCTTGAGCAAATCAACTAAGGCGAGGATTCGCTGGACTTCATAACCGATCACGTGCCGTCCGAGTTCAAAAGCGGGTCGATAGACAAACTCGCGATTGGTCAGCTCGGCCCTTCCCGCCTCCCCTGGCGGCCCACGCTTGGACACTTGGCGACTAATGAGCGCTGGCACGAAGACTCGGCAACCGCTCGCGGCTAACAACCGAGCGTACTGAAGTTTCGGCTCAACGCCCTCCACGATTCCCGCAAACTGCTCCGGAGTTTGATCGGCATCGGGGATTGCGATGACATTGAGAATTGGCTTCGCCTGTGGCTCGGTAATAGGCTCAATCAACAGGCCTTCACCCCAGACGCCAGGTAATACGGGCCAGCGAATGACGTGAGCTTGCAGAGTTTTTTCCGGAGGAGTTTTTTCACTGGAAGCTATCTTTCCAGAGTCACCAGACGAAAGTGGAACCCGCTTCAATACAACATCAAGCTCGACAGGCTGCACGCGTTCATCACGAACACCGAGCATCAAGGCTAGTCGCTCACGATGGCTCTTCTGAAGCTGTTCAGCCTTCAATCGCCAATTTTCTTGGTGCTTTTCGATCTCTGCCTTACTTGCCGTCGTCTGGTTGACTTCCCAGTCGTAATCCTTGGAAGCCGCACGAAACTCTTGCCACTTCGCAGCCCGTCGCTTGGGCGAATCAAGAATCTGTTTGTCCAGGTAAAGATGAATGCCGTCGATCATTTCG
>CAYWNG010000043.1:0-19526 GCA_964458685.1 uncultured Pirellulaceae bacterium | reverse complement strand
AAAAAAGGCTGAAGGAGTTCCTTCAGCCTTTTAGTTAGATATTCTACCTAGAACGAATGTGGTTTACACCGTTTGCGGTACAGCAAATGATGTCATTTGAACGGTCGGATTCAACACGCTTCGGCGCGAATTGAGCGCGTCGCGATGGTATTTGAATTGACCGACCAAGCGTTGCAAGTCTCCAGCCATACGGCTGAGTTCACTAGCGGCTTGCATCGAGTTATTGGCACCTTCGGTGGTGCTTCGAGTCGCATCGGCAACTGAAGTGATGTTCTGAGCAATTTCCGCTGAGCCTCGGGCCGCTTCCGATACGTTGCGTCCCATCTCATTAGCTGTCGCTGTTTGCTCTTCAACAGCACTTGCAATCGTGTTGGAGATGTCGTTGATTCGGTTGATCACTTCGCAGATCTCTTGAATCGCCGAAATTGCTCCGTTGGTATCAGCTTGAATCGTTTCGATCTTGTGGCTGATATCTTCAGTCGCCCGAGCTGTTTCCTTAGCCAATTCCTTAACTTCATTGGCCACCACAGCGAATCCCTTACCAGCTTCACCAGCACGGGCCGCTTCGATGGTCGCGTTGAGTGCAAGCAAGTTGGTTTGTTCGGCGATCGAGGTAATGACTTTGACTACCTTACCAATTTCCATCGAGCTATCGCCCAGTTTGGAAATGGTTCGGTTGGTATCACTGGCGATTGTCACCGCTTGTTGAGATACTCGAGCCGCGTCAGACGCATTCTTAGCAATCTCACGAATAGCGCTGTTGAGTTCTTCAACTCCTGTAGCAACCACTGATACGTTTGCGTTAACTTCATCGGTAGCCGATGAAACGAACTGTGCTTGCGAAGCTGTTTCGGTAGCGTTAGCACTCATCTGCGAGCTAACTGCTGACAACTCTTCCGAAGCACCGGCAAGCGCTGTGGCGTTTTCACCGATCGATGCGATGCTCACGCTTAGCGTTTCAAAGAACTTGGTCAGCGAGTCGCCAAGTTGGCCAACTGGATCTGTGCCACTTACAGAAATCGTCTGTGTCAAATCGCCTTGTGCAGCCGCAGATACAACAGCCAAGATCTGATCAACCTTGTTCTTTAGGCTTTCACGTTCGCGAACGATCTGGGTTGTGTCAGACGCATACTTAACCACTTTGTAGGGCTTACCGTTCAAGTCGAAGATTGGGTTATACGAGGCTTGCAAGTAAATCTCGCGGCCTCCCTTTCCGATCCGCTTGTATTCGCCAGCATCGTATTGTCCGCTACCTAGCTTCTGCCAGAAGTTCACGTACTCTGCCGACTGACGGTAGAGAGGATCGCAGAACATGCTGTGGTGCTTACCTTTGATCTCGTCAAGGGTGTAACCAACCGTCTTGCAGAAATTCTCGTTAGCTGTCAGGATCTTACCGGTCAAGTCAAATTCAATCACAGCCTGTGCGCTGGAGATCGCTTGGATCTGTCCAACGAAGTCCGCATCTTGCAACTTTCGAGCTGTAATGTCCGAAGCGAACTTGACGATCTTGATGACTTTCCCTGTATTGTCACGGATCGGATTGTAGGTAGCGTAAATCCAAATGTCTTTACCCGCTTTGTTAATGCGGTGAAACTCGCCAGACTTGAATTCGCCACGTGCCAGAGCTGGCCAAAACTCAGCGTATTCGTTTGAGTTTCGCAGTGCCTCAGGAACGAAATTGCGATGGTGTCGTCCTACGATCTCGCTCAATTCATATCCCATAGCGGCTAGGAAGTTGTCGTTGGCAGTGAGAATATTACCCTGAGGATCGAATTCAATAACGGCCTGCGATCTTCCAGCAGCAGCTACCTGATTGGCATAGTCCACCATCTTAGCTTCTTGAACAGCGATTCCACTTCGAAGCCAATAGGTGAAGCCTCCAATGGCTAACAAGACACTGACACCAATCACCAATTGCAACCAAGAGCCAGTGCTTACCACGGATTTAGCTTCGGCCATCTTTTCGTCTTCGAACCCAGCGACCAAGCGATTCACTTCGTCCATAGCTTTTCGGTGCTTCTCGAAGTGCTTTGGCAGTTCGTCGTCGATTAGCGATTCCGCTTTCTCCATGTCTCCACGACGAATCGCAGGAATGATCTCATTTTCGACGAGTAGATAGAACTCTTTTGCTGGCTCGTAAGATTCCTTCAGCAACTTGTTCCTCAGTTCCCCTTCAGGCAGCTTAGCTGCCCAACGATCCATACACTCTTGATGCTGCTTCTTAAGGTTGAAGTGAGCATTGATGCGATCAGTCAGAGCTTCGGTACCGGCTTCGGTCGAATCGATCATCAAGTGAATATTGAGGTATGTCTCCAGAATGTATCCAGGAGGCGGCAACACATCCGCCATCAGATGCTCACTCTCAATAATATCGTCAAAGTGCTTGCTGCCAATCTTGGACGAATTCACTACCCAGTACGACACAAAGCCGTACAGCAACAGTCCGAACGAACATACGCAAGCCAAAAGCAAGACTTTGGCACTCATACCTAGGTTTCGAAGGGTTCGCATTTTTCTCACAGAGTTTTAAAAGAGTGGACGTGGCAATGCCCGGTCATTAAATTGAATCTGAAACGCTCGTCACGCTGATTAAACGTGAGAGTACTCTCCACTCGTAAAGTGGTTAGACATGTTGATTGGGGCACCTACGGGTCGCGACTGATTTCTCAATGACGACTGATGGTACTTGAATTGGCCTACCAAGCGCTGTAGATCTCCAGCCATACGGCTGAGTTCGCTTGCGGCTTGCATCGAGTTATTGGCACCTTCGGTCGTGCTTTGAGTCGCATCGGCAACCGAAGTAATGTTCTGAGCAATTTCCGCTGAGCCTCGGGCAGCTTCCGATACGTTGCGTCCCATCTCATTGGCGGTCGCAGTTTGTTCTTCAACTGCACTGGCGATCGTATTGGAGATGTCGTTGATTCGATTGATCACTTCGCAGATCTCTTGAATCGCCGAGATAGCTCCGTTGGTATCCGCTTGAATCGTTTCGATCTTGTGGCTGATATCTTCAGTCGCCCGAGCTGTTTCCTTAGCCAATTCCTTAACTTCATTGGCCACCACAGCGAATCCCTTACCAGCTTCACCAGCACGGGCCGCTTCGATGGTCGCGTTGAGTGCAAGCAAGTTGGTTTGTTCGGCGATCGAGGTAATGACTTTGACTACCTTACCAATTTCCATCGAGCTATCGCCCAGTTTGGAAATGGTTCGGTTGGTATCACTGGCGATTGTCACGGCTTGCTGAGAAACTCGAGCAGCGTCAGACGCATTCTTAGCGATTTCACGAATAGCGCTATTCAGCTCTTCAACTCCGGTGGCAACCACAGCTACGTTTGCGTTAACTTCATCGGTAGCCGAGGAAACGAATTGAGCTTGCGAGGCTGTTTCCGTAGCGTTGGCGCTCATCTGCGCGCTGACCGAGGAAAGTTCTTCTGAGGCACCGGCCAATGCTGTAGCGTTCTCACCGATAGATGCGATGCTCACGCTGAGTTTTTCAAAGAACTTAGTTAGCGAGCTACCCAATTGTCCGACAGGATCGTTGCCCGAAACTTGGATCTGTTGTGTGAGATCACCCTCTGCGGCCGCTGAAACGACGTTCAAAATTTGATCGACTTTGGATTTCAGTGATTCGCGTTCAACAACTACAGATGTCGTGTCTGATGCGTACTTTACGACCTTATATGGCTTGCCGTTAAGATCAAAAATTGGGTTGTAGCTTGCCTGAATGTAGATGACTCGCCCGCCTTTTCCAACGCGTCGATACTCCCCGGAGGCGAATTTTCCACACCCAAGATCATTCCAAAACGCTGCGTAAGCTGCGCTATCTCGATACTCGGGCTCGACGAACATTCGATGGTGCTTACCTTTGATTTCATCAAGGCTATACCCTACGGTATCGCAGAAGTTCTTGTTTGCAGTGAGTATCCTGCCTTGGAGGTCAAATTCAATTACTGCTTGAGCTGCAGATATCGCGTTGATTTGTCCCTCGTAGTCGCTGTCCTTAGCCTTTCGATCAGTGACGTCTAACGAATAGGCGACGACTCTACTCGTTTCACCGAATTTGTTTGTAATTGGATTGTAAGTAGTCTGTAGCCAGCGAACTTGCCCGTTCTTGCAAACTCGAGTAAACTCGCCACTGACAAATTGGCCACTTTTCAGTTTTGCCCAGAATTCGCGATACTCAGGGCTGTTCTTGACCGCCGAATCAACAAACAGGCTATGCGGCTTGCCGACAACTTCGTCCAAATTGTATCCCAGCATCTTGCAGAAGTTTTCATTGGCATTGACGATTGTTCCGTCTGGTGTGAACTCGATTCTTGCCTGAAGTCTGGCCAACGCGCTGATTTCGTTTTCACGGTCGAGCAGTTTCGATTCTTCGTTGGCAATCGATCGTCTTAAGACGTAGCAGAATCCAGCGATTACGGTCACTACAAAAACACCTACACCAAGCAGTTGCCAAACTCCGCTAGCAGCCATTTGCTCGCCCTGAGCTTGGTCGGCGTTCATCTTGGTCGTTACTTTAGCAACTAACTCATTGACCGCTGTTTGGTGTTCAACGAACAGAGCGTTGATCTTGTTAGTAGCTGATGTTGCTGCTTCTCGGTCCTTAGCTTTGAATGCTGGCAGCAAGTTCTGTTCGATTGTCTTGATAATCTCTTCCGCGGTTCGCTTGACGTCTCCGTTGAGACAAGTCTTTAGCTCGCCCTCAGGAAGTCGAGCTTGCCAGCCTTCAAAACTGGTCTCGTAGTTCTTCTTGAATTCAAAGAAGCGCTGAACCGCTGCAGTTCGTGTGGCTTCATCTGGACTGTACATCAACTGACTGCTCAAGTAATTCTCGACAACGTAAAGCAGCGGTGGAAGACAGTCGGCTAACAAATCCTTGTCGGTCACAACTTCGTTGTACTGCTTACCGCCGATACGGATCTTCTCAATGGTGGAATACGAGAAGAATCCAAAGGTCGAGAATCCCACGAAAAAGGCTACGACCAACCACGTAACTTGGCTCTTCATGTTCAATGATCGAAGTCTGTTTAGGATCAGTCGCATTTCAATGGGCTCCGGGGACAGGTCTGTCTGTTTTTGCTGCGCATTGCAGGTTTAGAGAAAAGTGTTTTTGGTTGATATTGCTTAGATGAATTGCAGGAAGACTAGCTATTCTTTGTCGAATCGCCGTTGACTTGCACTGCTAGTTCGCAGTCCAACAACAGCAAAAGTCGATCAGCCAGCTTGTAGGCCCCGCGAATAAACTCGCGAGCCTTACCACTTAGCGTATCTGGTGGAACTTCGAAGCAATCATCGTTGACTTCGATCACATCGCCGATCTGGTCGACAAGTAGACTCACCGCGCCATCATCGCTACGAATGACAACATTCATTGGCTGGCGGTCGTCTCCAAGCGGCTCCATGCCCAAACGAGTTCTCAGGTCGAGAGCCGTGACAATTTGGCCCCGAAGATTGATCAGTCCACGTACGCTTTCAGGTGCTTTGGGTACGCGAGTCATCGTTTGATGTCGAATCAACTCTTGGACTGTCAGCGCGTCGACGCCAAAAGCTTGATCACCCAATTTGAAAGTGCATAGTTGTTTTGTTACTGCCATGTTGATCCCCTTATGAATTTCTGTGCTCTGCGAGAATGGTCTGCCGAACTCAGTTACAAAGCGGGGCCTCCTCCATTTCACTAAAGAACGACGGATCTGCCATCTGAATAATCGTCGGTAGGTCAAGCACATCCGTAATGTGACCTTGAACAACGGCCGAACAGGTCAGTCCTGGACGATGTGATGCGCGTTGACTAACGACTTCGGTTTCAACGATGTCCGTGATTTGATCAACGACCAGCCCCACACTGCGACTTCCCTTGGTGTAGACCACCACGTCTAGGAGATTCAGTTCTGATTGAACCGATGTGACTCCCATGCAATTTGCTAGACGAATAAGCGGGAGTATTTCGCCGCGGTACTGGACGACCTCTTGATCGCCAGCAATTTCGATAATATCCGTTTGGATCTTTTCCAGTCGAGTCACTTGGCTGAGCGGAAGTGCAAACTTGCGATCTGTTCCAACCTGCATGACAAGCAGTGTCTGTAGACGTGAACGGGCCGCATTGGTGTGCTCGCAAGTCTCTGTTGCGCCGCGGTCTTTAGTTCCAGAAATCACGTGAGCCGAATGAGCCAAGCCCATAACGTCCAGAATCAGAGCAACGCGGCCGTCGCCCATGATCGTTGTACCAGCATAAATTGGAACGTTCTTGAGTTGCTTGCTCAGTGGCTTAACCACGATTTCCTCGGAGTCGTTAATCTTGTCGACAACCAAGCCGAACTGCCGATCATCCGCTCGAAGAACAACAATATTTAGGCAGTCACTGCGCACTGGTTCGCTGACGTTTTGAAGATCCAGCTCATGACGCAAAGCGACTAGAGGAAGTAGCTGACCGCGAAGACGATACACGGGAGCGCCTTGAATCCACTCGATCGATGGTTTTTCGATCTGGTTTTCTAATCGCACCAGTTCCAAGAGGTTGACTTGTGGAATCGCGTAACGATCTCCGTCAGCGGAGACGATCAAGGCTGGAATGATCGCCAGCGTTAACGGAATCTTGATCTTGATGGTCGTGCCTTTGCCTTGCTGGCTTTGCAGATCCACCGTTCCGCCAATCTTTTCGATATTCGTTTTGACGACGTCCATTCCGACGCCGCGACCAGAAACGCTCGAGACTTTGTCCGCTGTCGAGAAGCCTGGTAAGAAGATCAGGTTGCCAACTTCGCGATCCTGTAGCCTTGCAGCTTCGTCGGCGCTGATCAGTCCCTTTTCTACGGCCTTACTCTTAATCTTTTCAATATTCAATCCGCCGCCATCATCGACGATTTCGATGTTGACCTGTCCGCCTTCGTGATAGGCTTTCAGTGTCAAGCAGCCTTCGACGGGCTTGCCAATTCTCTGGCGAACTTCTGGTTTTTCGATTCCATGGTCCACTGTATTGCGAACCAAGTGAGTCAACGGATCTTTGATCGCTTCGATAATGGTCTTATCAAGCTCTGTTTCTTTACCTTCCATCTCAATGCGAACTTGCTTTTCGCACATCGTAGCCAAGTCTCGCACCAATCGTGGAAACTTAGTCCTTACGTTACCGATAGGTTGCATCCGAGTCTTCATGACTCCCTCTTGCAACTCACTGGTAATGAGATTGAGTCGTTGTACCGCATTCTGAAGTGCGGCATCATTGAGCTTGCTGTTGAATTGGAGTATCTGATTGCGAGCAAGTACCAGCTCGCCAACTCGCGTCATCAACTTGTCAAGCAGAGCGACATCGACGCGAATGGTGCTATCCGCGGCGGACAACTCCGCATTCGCATTCGCATTCGCCTTGCTCTCGCTGTTCTTATTCTCGCTAGCTTTTTCAGCTTTGGCTGATTCGACCTTAGGAGCCGCTGCTGAAGCGGTTGGGCTAACAGCGGCTGGTGCTGCTACCACGGCTTTCTCAACAGGCGCTGTAGCTGGTGCTGGTGCTGGTGCGCTTTGAGCCGCCACTGGTTTGCTTGGCTTCGCCTGCGCTACGGGCGCTTTGGGCTGCTTCACCGAGAGTATGGCATTCAGGAAGTCGACTGTGAATTGATGATCTTCGACACCTTCTGTTCCGTTGTTCTCAACGGAAAACAGCATCTTTCGCATGGTGTCGATTGCACCCAAAAGCGATTCGCTGATTTGAGCATCAAAGGCAAACTGTCCTGCTCGCACACCAGCCAATAGGTTCTCGGCAGCATGAGCTACCTTTTCCAATTTTCCAAAGCCAAGGAACCCAGACGAGCCCTTGATGGTGTGCATATTGCGAAAGACATTGTTGAGGACCGATTCGCAACCTGGATCTCGCTCGAGAACTAGCAAGTCTCTTTCAACCTGCTCCAGGTTGTCAAAACTCTCAACTAGGAACTCTCGTAGCGCTTCTGCGGCACTATTGCTCGAAATTCCTTCGATCGGTGGATTCTCTGAATCGCTCGCGACACTATTGTCGGTCGATTGTTCTTGTTTGGATACTTCGCGAGTCTCTGGCTGTACGGTTAATTCGCTAGTTACATCACTGTCTGCAACGTTATCAACTGCAACTGAGTCCGAACTGGTCGCTGAAGTACTTTGGGAGTCTGCGGTTGGTGACTCGGCGCTTGATGGTTGGCCGTTGATATCAACGCGACCTTCAAGAATGTCTTCAAGCGCAGTAATGTGGCTGCTAACATCCTGACCATTGGAGGTTTCGATCTCGTCGATTAGCTCTTTCAGTCGGTCAGTAGCGCGAAGCAGAGTGTTAATCACGACAGAAGTAGGGCGAAGTTCACTACTTCGCAATCTGCCGAGCACTTCCTCTGCACGGTGAGCCAAGCCGCCCAGTGTGTCTAGGCCCATAAAGCCTGCTGCACCCTTGATAGAGTGGATCGCTCGAAACACAGTATTCACCAAAGCGACATCCATATCGTCGCCCTGAGATTCCAGTGTTAGGAGCTGATTCTCGATGTCCGAGAGGTGTTCTTGCGACTCAACGGCAAACTCTTTCAGCAGTTCGGTATCATCTGCACTCATTACAATCGCCCGTACCTTGTGAATTCCCCGTGGATGTCAGTAACTTGCAAACTACACTAATGGCTTTTCGAGTCATGCTCGCCACAACTAAGGGCATAGAGAATCTCCCTTTTCGGAAGACATTGTGGAGCCGCCAAACTCTACCCGCGTGTTAATGTTTCGCAGGTCAGTTGTTCACGTTAAGCGGATATTTGTGGTAAAAACAGAACTGAGAACGCGACTGTTCCGATTGTTTCGGATTTGACATCACCTAGGAACAACACACCTGGTGCGCCGAGTCCAAAGGATTGAGTGAAAGACCTGATGGAGTTCCTCTAATGCTAACGTGCCTTCGCCTACCGAAAGTGATTTTGTCGATTGTAGGCGTTCTAACCATTATTGCAGTCTTTCATCCCAACGCGGCGAGTGCACCTCCCGACCAGTTCTTTGAAGCAAAAGTCCGACCTCTCCTAATCGAACATTGCGTTTCATGCCACGGAGGAGAGAAGCCCGACGCAGGTTTGTCTCTTGAGTCTCGCGATGGCTGGGCGGGGCGCGATGTGATCGTTCCGCATGCACCTGAAAAGAGTCTTCTCATTGCAGCGGTCCGCTTTGAGAAGGCCGAGCTGAAAATGCCTCCCGAGGATAGTGGCATGCGGCGATTGACCGAGTCGGAAATCCAAGTGCTTGAGAAGTGGATCGCCGACGGTGCAGTTGATCCGCGAGTGTCCCAGTCCAATTCGACCGGACCTCGACGACGGAGCAAACAATTTCAAATCACCGAACAAGACAAAGCTCATTGGGCTTACCAACCGCTATCCACCGCACCAATCTCTGTCTCGGCATCCAATCCATCCAATCCATCTGAGCGGGCTGAGCAGATAGATCGAATGGTTGACCAGAAACTAGCGCAGCTAGGTTTGACAAGAAACTCAACTGCGACTCCCCGCGAGTTGGTTCGTCGAGCCTACTTCGATCTTTGGGGATTGCCACCCGAGCCCGAAGTTGTTGCAGCTTTCGAGCGCAACCCAACTCCACAGGCATGGAGCGATTTGATAGAGACTTTGCTTAGCTCACCACACTACGGCGAGCGATGGGGACGCTACTGGCTGGACTGGGTACGATATGCCGAAACGAATGGATACGAGCGTGACGGAATCAAACCCAATGCTTGGCGCTATCGCGATTATGTGATTGACGCATTCAACTCGGACAAGCCCTACAATCGCTTTCTGACGGAACAGTTGGCCGGCGATCTTTTGATCCAAGCCGAGCATCTCTCCGCCGACAGTCAACCACAAGCTTGGCGCGAGGCGATCGTAGCCACGGGGTTCTTCCGGCTGCATGTTTGGGACGACGAGCCCGATAGTTCGGATGTTGCCGAAATGGACGATCTAGACGACATCATGATTACGACCGGCGCTGCGATGATGGGAATGACTCTCGGCTGCGCGCGATGTCATGACCATAAATTCGATCCGCTCAGCCAAGTCGACTACTATTCGATGCTGGACCTCTTCCGCGATATCGATCCCTATGGACTTTCGAAGAAAGGTGGCGGAGGCCGCGGTACGGGTAAGATTGAGCGATTCTTGGTCGATGAAGCAACTCTTGAAAAATGGCAGGCCGAAAAGGAACTCGACATCAAGCAACTGGAGTCGCGAATAGCTTCTGCCCCCGAGGATCAAAAGGAGTCGCTCAACCAACAGTTGAAACAAAGAAAAGAGTCACAACCACCCTTTGAAAAAGCTCTTGCCATCAATCCACCTGGAGTTCGCAAGTCGACCTTTGTGTTGGCGCGTGGCGATGTCCAATCGCCCGGTGCGAAGGTAGAGCCACAATTGCCTGAACTATTTAGAGCAACCTATGGTAGTACGATTAGCAATCGGCTGGATTTGGCCAACTGGTTGACTGCTCCTTCAAACCCATTAACTGCTCGCGTGTTGGCCAACCGCATTTGGTTAAAGCACTTCGGGGCGGGGATCGTTGCCACTCCCGATGACTTCGGATACACAGGAATCGCTCCCAGCAATCTTGAGTTGCTTGACCGCCTTTCCGCACAGCTTATCGAAAGCGGATGGTCCATCAAAGCCATGCATCGAGCGATCATGCTGTCAAGGACCTACCAAATGTCCTCGCGAACCACGACAACTGAGCTCACGAATTCTGGCGAGGTACGGTCTCCATCACCGGGGCTCGAGTCGACAATCAAAGCTCCTGAAGAAAGTGCAGCAAAATTCAAGGACGCTGAGAATCAATACTTCTGGAGGCAGAATTTGCGGCGTTTGGATGCGGAAGCTTTGCGAGATTCCATGTTGCACTACGCAGGTACGCTTCATCCAAAGAATTCAGGTCCAAGCGTCTACTCAAACTTGTCTCAAGAGATCCGCGACACAGCCAATCCAGTCTCGCTAAGTAGCTGGGGCAAAAGCGCTGACGACGAGCAGAATTGCCGAAGCGTTTTTCTCATTGTCAAACGGTCTCTAAAGGACCCGATCCTTGAGTCGTTTGATTTTGCCAACAGCACTTCGCCGGTTGGCCAGCGACCGATTACCACAGTAGCTCCACAATCGCTGATGATGCTGAATGACGAGTTTGTGCAAAAACAATCGGAGAGACTCGCTCGCCGAGTTATCGCAGACGCTGAGAGCCTTGATCGCCGAATTGCTATGCTCTGGAGCATTGTGTATCAACGAACCCCAGAGGCCTCAGAGCAAAAGTTGATTAAAAAATTCCTGGCGTCGCCTTCACAGAGCTCTCGCGAAGAACTGACGATCTGGACGAGTCTCTGTCGAGCGTTACTAAACAGCAACGAGTGCATCTATATCGACTGAGTTAACATGCAACCATCAGAACATCAAGTCAATCGCTATTCACGACGGCACTTCGTTACCGAGCTAGGCGCCGGATTTGGGTCGCTTGCACTCTCATCGATGCTTGCTGAGCAAGGATTGCTGGCCAGTCCAATTGGTGACCGATCCGATTCCTCGTCCACTAATCCGCTCGCAGCCAAGTCGCCCATGCTGCCCACGAAAGCGAAGGCCTGCATCTTCCTCTTCATGTTTGGTGGGCCTTCGCAAGTGGATCTCTTCGATTACAAACCTGAACTTCAGAAGAACGACGGCAAGTCGATCGAGAACGAATTCCGCCGCGGAACAAAGACTAAGGCCACCTTGCAAGCCAGTCGTCGAACCTTTGCACAGCATGGCAAAAGCGGTCTATGGTGCTCGGATGCGTTTCCGCACATTGCTCAGCAGATGGACAAGCTTTCTGTCATCAAGTCGCTTCAAAGTGATTCGTTTGCTCATGGTAGCGCATTGCTACAGATTAATTGTGGTCGAATTTTGCAAGGACATCCATCGCTGGGATCTTGGGTTACTTACGGCTTGGGAACCGTTAATCAAAACATGCCGGGTTACGTCGTCATGTTAGATCCTCGCGGTGGTCCAACCAGTGGATCGCCGAATTGGGCGAGCGGCTATATGCCTGCCGCTTATCAAGGAACAGTCTTTCGAACTGCCGATCCTCCGATCTTGAATCTTCGCCCTCCGCAGGGCGTGAGTCGTGCGCAGCAGCGCGATGAGATCGACTTGATCAACTCGCTCAATCAACAGCACTTGGAATCGCATCCTGGTTACAGTGAACTTTCCGCGCGCATCGCTAGTTACGAACTTGCCTTCAATCTTCAAACGGAAGCTCCCGAAGCGCTCGATCTATCGCAGGAGTCAGCCGAGACTATCGAGATGTATGGCATCAACCAACCCAAGCCGGATTGGCATTCGCTTGCACTTGGACCAAGTACCTTTGGCAAACAATGCTTGATCGCGCGGCGTTTAGTCGAGCGAGGTGTGCGGTTCATTCAAATTTACTCTGGCGGCGGTAACGCAGGCGGTCAGAACACTTGGGATGGCCATCATGGGATCGAAGAGAATCTCAAGCTGCACTGCCCCGAAGTCGATCAGCCGATTGCGGCCTTGCTGAGTGACTTAGAACAACGCGGATTGCTCGAATCGACGCTGGTCGTTTGGGGAGGCGAGTTCGGACGCATGCCCGTATCGGAGACCTTCAATACTGGTGGCAAGCCCGGCGGCCGCGATCACAATCCCAAAGGCTTTACCTATTGGCTAGCCGGTGCTGGAGTAAAACCTGGCGTGTCGGTAGGAGAGACCGATGATCTTGGTGAAAACGCAGTCGTCGATCCATTTCATCTACGCGATCTCCACGCAACCATCTTGCACTTGATGGGACTGGATCATAAACGACTGACCTATTTCCATGGTGGCCTAGACGAGAAGCTCACCGGCGTCTTGGACGCTCGCCCGATTAAGCAAGTCTTGGCGTAGATCTACGTGCGGGTGGATTCGGTCTGACCAACCGTCGATCGACGAGAAACCAAGCAATTTTCCGACTTTCCACAGAATCTTTTCCAGTTTGACCAAAGGTGTCCACCGGCTGCTGATACTTAATAGTGTTGGGCCGCGGCACTCACAATTCTCAATTCAGCCGCAGGAATCTAATGAACACTAAGGACAGGGGAGCAGCAAACATGTTAGTTTTAAGCCGCAAAGTTGGAGACAAGATCGTTATCGGTGACAACATTACAGTTGAAGTTGTACGAATCAAAGGCAATCGCATTACGCTCGGCTTGGTCGCACCGGCGAATGTAACGATCATGCGAAGTGAACTTAACAATAAGCCAGCCGTTGCCAAGAATGTTACCACTGAGCTGGTCGTAGAAGATGGATTGCTGGTCGCTGGCTAAGACTGTAACCGCTTCGGCTCGCGGGCCTCGCCAAGCGACTCTCCCGCGAAATGGCCTGTCGCCAAATGTAACATTAGCGCGCGGCGCGGGAGAGTTCAGTAATCGGAAAACCAGAGGCAATTGGAATGTGCCAGCTACGAGGGCTTATCTTCAGACACAATGCGAATACCAAGTTCGCGAAGTTGTCGCGGTGACACGGTCGATGGAGCACCCATCATCAAGTCTTCGGCACGCTGGTTCATCGGGAACAAAATCACTTCGCGAATATTGGGCTCGTCCGCGAGCAACATCACAATGCGGTCTACTCCGGGAGCTGAGCCACCGTGCGGTGGAGCACCGTAGCGGAAGGCGTTGATCATTCCGCTGAACTTTTCGTCAACAACGCTACGATCGTACCCTGCGATCTCAAACGCTCGGTACATAATCTCCGGCTTGTGATTTCGGATCGCTCCCGAGGAAAGCTCGATGCCGTTGCAAACGATATCGTATTGATAGGCCAGAATGTCTAGCGGATCCATGGTCTCCAAAGCGTGCATCTCGCCTTGAGGCATCGAGAATGGATTGTGGCTGAACATCACCTTTTGTTCAACTTCGTCCCATTCGTACATTGGGAAGTCGACGATCCAACAGAATCGGAACGTGTTCTTTTCGATCAGGTCTAAGTCTTGACCAATTCGCGTCCGAGCGGCCCCAGCCAGCTTGGCGGCGACATCCTTCTTAGCACAAGCAAAGAAGACGCCGTCGTCAGACCCAAGCTTCATTTGCTCGACCAACTGAGCGACGCGTTCGGGACCGAGGTTCTTGGCAATCCCTCCACCAACGCCGGCTTTGAAGTTGATGTAAGCCAGCCCAGCAAAGCCTTCATCCTTGGCCCACTGATTCATTCCATCAAAGAAACTTCGTGCTTTGGTTCCAGCGCCAGGAGCAGGAATCGCCCGCACGATCGAACCTTCTTCGATCGCCTTTGCAAAGACGCCAAATCCGCCGCCGCGGAAGATCTCGGTGACATCGCTGATTTCGATCGGATTGCGCAAGTCGGGTTTATCGCTGCCATACTTCAGCATGGAATCTTTGTAAGTGATTCGCTGGAATGGTGGCGGGGTTACATTTCGACCGTTTGCGAACTCTTCAAACACGCCGTACAACACAGGCTCGATCGCGGCAAAGACATCGTCCTGAGTCACAAAGCTCATCTCGAAGTCTAATTGATAGAACTCGCCCGGTGATCGATCGGCTCGCGCGTCTTCGTCGCGGAAGCAAGGAGCGATTTGGAAGTAACGATCAAAGCCTGCCACCATGATCAATTGCTTGAACATCTGCGGCGCTTGAGGCAACGCGTAGAACTTGCCATGATGAAGTCGCGAGGGCACCAAGAAGTCTCGTGCGCCTTCGGGACTGGATGCAGTCAAGATTGGCGTTTGGAACTCGGTGAATCCTTGATCGATCATCCGACGTCGCAGGCTGGCAATTACCTTACTGCGAAGAACGATATTGGAGTGTAGCTTCTCACGACGCAAGTCGAGAAAGCGATTCTTCAGTCGAATCTCTTCTGGGTACTCGGATGTCCCGGCGATAGGCATCGGCAGTTCAGCAGCCGCCGAAAGCACTTCGACAGATTCAGCACGAACTTCAATTTCGCCGGTTGGTAAATTGGGATTAATTCGATCACCGCTTCGAGCGATCACAGTACCGTCTACTTTGAGCACTGATTCAACGCGTACCGCTTGAACTATCTGAAACGCATCGCTGTCTTTGTCGATAACGACTTGCGTCACTCCAAAATGATCACGCAGATCGACGAACAAAAGTTTGCCATGGTCACGGACTCGATACACCCATCCAGAGAGTCGGACAGTTTGACCTACTTCGGCCTTAGTGAGCTGGCAACAATGATGAGTTCGATATGCGTTCATTGGATTTCAAATCTTAGGGTTATTTGAGCACTTGCAATCCTAACCCGCAGCGTTAGCTTGAGGTTGCGCCTTTTCTGGGATTTCGGGCCGAAGGCCCAGCAGTTTACATAGCCCAGCCCATCGGGCTGGGTGGTTGAGCATTAGTATGTAAAGGGCCAACGGCCCAGCGATTTGCGTGCAAACCGCCGGGCCATTGCCCTTTGTTTTTCACGCGAACTAAGTACCCAGCCCTGCAGGCTGGGCTAGGTAAACGGACAGGCCTTCGGCCCTAAAACCATGAGCGCAACTTCAAAAAGCGTTAGCGGGGTACACGAACCTCTCGCTAACGCTTCGGTTTAGGTGGAAAGCAAGTTATCCAGACAACCAATCCGCCTCAAGGCCTATTGCGGGCCGAATTGAGGCGGATCGAGTGTTTTCCTGGGATTTTCAAACATTGCTTCGGAGCATTACGGCAGCTTATTGCCGTAAATTACGATCTGGTTTAGATGGAAAATTCCAGTTCCATCCAAGCCAACCTTCACGAATTTAGCCTGAGTGCCCGCGGGTACCTCAATCTCGTACTTCGCGTCCGGCTTTTCGCTCTTCCAGACTTGCTTCCACTGCTGGCCATCGCTCGATACCCACACGGCCAAATCCTTGGCTCGGTCGTGGAATCCACCACGACGATTTTGAATCGATAGGTGCCGAACTTCGCTGTTCGTTGCCAAGCGAATCACGATCGCCGGATCCTTAACTTCGTCGTTAGGCGAATGGAACGCGAACTCGCGAGTATTGGGATCTACCGCACTTAGCAGCAGTGACGAATACTTCATCCATTGACCTGGATAGTCCTTGGGATACGAAATTTCCGCATCGCGAGAAACTTCGACGAACTCACCATGCTTGCGTAGCGGGCCGACCTCTTGCAACGATGTCTGAGTCCATCCGTCTTTGATCACAGCCTTGGGCGCATCCAGCGATGCCACGTAGGCAATCAAGTCCAGGAACTCCATTGGCGCAATCGTCTTTGCTAAGCCTTCAGGCATCGAGCTGGCCTTCATCTCCTTGCGAGCTTCGATATCTTCCTTGGCAACTTCGACCTCTTTGCCTTTACCGTCCTGAGTCGCAACGCCAAGCTTGAGACTCTTCTCAGTCTCAGCCAAGATGAACCCATTGATCACCTCGCCGTCGGCGGTCAGTACTTGCACCGTCTCGTAACCCTTGGCGATTTCGTCGTTGGGCCACAGAATGTGCTTAATCAAATTCTCTTTGTTGTACTTCAGACCGATCATGTCCATTCGTGGGCCGAACTCCTTGCCGGTGTTGCCAACCATGTGACAGCCCGCGCAGACTCGCGAGAACACAACTTGCCCGCGTGATGCGTCACCAGCATTGATCTTGGCCAGAGTCTTCATCGCGGCCACTCGCTTCGCTTCTGGCAAAGCTGGATCTTCAGCATCCTTCAATGGCTTGATAGCCGCGCCACCAGGACTTGAAGCCAGCTTGAAGTTGTCGTAGTACTCGCGTAACTTCTCAGGCGCGTTGGCCAAGAACTTGCCATCCTTCGCAGCAGCATCGGCATAAGGAGCCAAGGCCTGCAAAGTGTGCTCAAGAGTGTATTCGGTCCAATAGTCGATCGGGAAGTTCAGAACTTGAAGGGCAAGCTCGCATGCTTCAGCCGAACGCATGAAGCTCAAGCCTCGCAGGGCTTCGACGCGAACTCGCGAGTCCTTGTCGTTAACAGCCTTTGCGAAAAGCTTCATAGCTTCTGGGTACCGACGATACTCATTAGTCACGCTGTGAACCGCAGCCGATCGAGCTCGCATCTCATCAGTTGCCATAATGCGTTCGACCAACGCGGGACTGACATCGCGGAAGCTCTCTTGCAGCCATAGGCCTTCACAAAGTTTGTTAGGCGATGGATTGCCTGCCAGCCAACGATCTATGGCAGCCAGCACTTCAGCCTTAGGTCTCGCTCGCAGCTCTCGACGAGCTCGATAGCGGGTCCGCGGTTCGTACTCTTCCAACTGTGTCAGCAACTCATCGACCGACTTACCAGCTTGCAGAACTGGTGTCAGCAACGGCTTGTTCTTATTCACCAAGCGATACATGCGTCCGTGATTGTGGTCACGGTTCGGGTCACGCTGAGAATACTGCATGTGTCCGATCAAAGCGTTACACCAGTCGCCAAACCATACTGCACCATCGGGACCGATCTGCGGATCAATCGGTCGGAAGAAGTTATCCTCCGAGTCGATCAAGTCAGCGATTCGCTTACCGGCATAGCCCGCACCCTCGGGATCATCTCCGACTTGGAAGCGAGTCAAACCGTGCATGTTGATCACGCAAGCGTAAATGAATTGTCCTTGAACATCCTCGGGCAGGTGCCGTGAGATCAGGTATTCACTACCGATGACTGGCCGCATGCCTTGGTTGTCAAAGTTCGGCCTTAGCGTACGACGCTGAGCGACTTCGAAACCGGACAGCGGTGTTTCCCAGTGCTGTTGAGCTCCCGTGCCATCGCCCACAGTGCCTTGCCCCCACTGATCAAAGACCATGCACCATGGATTACCGTAACCCGGCGTGCGGAAGTAATGGAATCGCAACGACTTGGGATCAAAGACATACGCGCCTGATGGTCCCTTATTTCGAAGCGGTCCCCAAGGGGTTTCCACCGTGGTCGACATCGACACGCCTTCCAGCATGTAAAGTAGCCCACCGTGAGACCACTCAAAAGCGCCCATCGTGTGGTGCGTGTCGTCAGTCGCGATACCATCGATCAATTGTGTTACTTCGTCGGCCTTGTCATCGCCATCAGTGTCACGTAGGAAGATAATGCGGGGCTGATCGACAACCAGTACGCCATCTTCGAAGAACTCAAAGCCCGTTGGACAGACCAACTTGTCGTAGAACTTCTTACACTTGTCCGCCTTACCATCGCCATCAGTGTCTTCGAAAATCAACAAGCTATCGCCTGGTCGCGCAGTACCAGGTAGCCACTGTGGATACGTTGGCATGCATGCTACCCACAATCGCCCCTTCGTATCGAAAGCGATCTGAGTTGGATTCGCAAGCTCGGGGAACTCTCTTTCGGAAGCGAACAGTTTGACTTCGAAGCCTTCGGGAACCTTCATCTGTGCAATCGACTCTTCTGGAGTCGGATAGATCAGAGTCTTTGGCTCTCGCTTAGCCCTAAAGCCTTCATCGCGAGTGCCGAACATCGTTTCTGGAATGAATACTTCGCCAGTCTTGGAATCATCGGGAGCGGCCGGAACTTGCTTGCCTTGCACCATGTCCCAAATGTACTGATCACGAACCAAAGCCATCTTCCGAATCTTCTTGTATTCCGTTGGGAACGTCTCGGTATCCCAAGTTCGTCGACCACCGTAGACGTACCAGCCGTTCAACATTCGATAGTCTTGCAAGTGCAACCACGACTTGTCGTTGACCCACTCGCGGACCTTTTGAAACAGAGAAACGTCGGTGCCGGTTGGGTGTGGAGTCACAAACAATTGTTTGTCGATCTCTTTGCTAACGAGTTTGTCGCCAGCTTCGTTTAAGTGAATGCCGTTGATCGTGTACTGAGCCTTGGGCTCCTTCGAAAATTCAGCCTGCGAAAGCTTGAACAGGTCGACAAAAGGAACCTTCAATTCCGTGGCCAATTCGCTCACCGCAGCCGCATACTTAGCCAGAACAGCGTTATCCGTTGCTCCATCTGGCAACAAGCTATTGCCAGTATTTTCCTGAGCAACTGGACTGACCAAAATGAATCGGGCTGGTTTGTCAGGCTTGGAGAATTGCTTAGCCTTGTTGTCGATCCACTTGCGATAGTTGTCTTTGAACTGAGCAAGTGTGGCTTCTGAATCGCCCGCAAAGTGCTCGTTGAATCCGAAGAAGCAGATGAATAGCTCTGGACCGAACTCGACCATCGGATCGTCGACTGTCGTGTAGTTGTCGGGACGCTGTTGCTTACCAACTTCGTCGGCTGGCCATCCGAAGTTGCGTACGACCAAGTTCTTCTCTGGAAATCGAGTGTGCAGCAGAGTTTCAAAGTAACCGAACAGATTCATACGTTCAGCCAAACATCCGCCAACAAATGCGATTCGCTCTGAGTTGCGGAACTCATAAGCAGAACCAGTTGAGTTCGATGCGGCAGAAGCTGTACCGCTTGTCGCCGCGCTGGTGAACTGAGGACGGAATTTCCATTCAGGAGAACCGGCGGGATCAGGAATCTTTGGACTTTTGCCCAAGCCTAAATCTTCGGGCTTGAGATTCAACTTTTTGACTTCGACGAGTTTGGTTAACTCGCCGCAGTCACGACGACT
>CAYWNG010000042.1:0-19536 GCA_964458685.1 uncultured Pirellulaceae bacterium | reverse complement strand
GTGGAAAGCGACACCAATCCGTAGCCACCCCCTGCCAAGCGGTGGAAAACGTTACAATTTAGCTACTCGCTGCCAAAGCGGTGGAAACGTTAACTATTGCGTCCACCGTCCACCGTCCACCGTCTGGCGACGGTGGCTACGTAGCTTGCCGTGACTGCTTGAACTAACAGAACTGAACCAAAAACGATGCAACTCGATACCTTCGAACTCAAACTCCCCTTGGCTCATCCCTTCACGATTTCTCGTGGGACCATTACCGAGCAGTCCAGCTTAATCGTGCGTCTGCAGGCCGAAGGGATCAGCGGCTGGGGTGAAGTTACGCAAAATCGCTACTACGATCGAACCATCGAATCGCTGAAGGCGGCTGTCGAGCTGGCGAGACCACTGTTGCCACAAATGATGAGCGAGCATCCGGCGGATATGTGGCCGACTTTGATGGAAACTCTCGGCGGTGACACATTTGCAGTCAGCGCTTTGGATATGGCGGCTCATGATTGGCACGCGCGGAAAGCGGGACTACCAACCTGGAAGTATTGGGGACTGACTTGGAATGAAGTGCCACATTCCAGCTATACGATCGCCATCGATTCGATCGAGAAGATGCTTGAAAAACTGAATGAGCAACCGAATTGGCCGATCTACAAAATCAAACTTGGAACTAAGAATGATATCGAAATCGTCCGTAGTTTGAGAGAAGCGACGAGAGCGAGGTTTCGAGTCGACGCTAATTGCGCATGGACTGTCGATCAAACGATCAAGTTATCCGACGAGCTTAAGGAGCTGAAGGTCGAGTTCATCGAACAACCTTTACCGCATGAAGCTCCTGAGGCCGATCACTGGCGATTGCATGATGGAACAGCACTGCCGATTATTGCTGACGAGAGCTGTCAGACGGAAGAGGATGTCGACAAATGCCATGGACTGTTTCACGGCATCAACGTCAAAGTCTGTAAGTGCGGCGGGTTGACTCCGGCCTTTCGCATGTTGAAGCGGGCTCGCGAGCTTGGTATGCAAACGATGGTCGGATGCATGGTCGAGAGTTCCATTGCCATCAGCGCGGCAGCACAGCTACTGCCATTACTGGATTACGCCGACTTGGATGGATCAGCTTTGTTAGCTTCCGATCCGACAAAGGGTGTCGTAGTCACCAATGGCCAGATTCAACTGTCTAGCGAGCTTGGCCACGGAGCTTCTCTACCTGGCTGCGACTCAAAGCCACAAGCTCCCTGAAGCCCACAAGGAAATCCTGGAGCAGCAAGCGAGCAAGAAAGTAGATGTTCTTGCCGTATCGCGGTAGTAATCGCTTGGGATCGCTCAGTGCGCGATAGAGCCATTCACAGCCGATGACCTGCCAGAATTTAGGTGCTCGTTTGGCTGTACCTGCTAAGAAATCGAATGAAGCACCAAGCTGTATCGAAAGCGGTACGCCTAGTTGCTCAAGATTGTCGTAGATCCACAGTTCGCCTTTGGGCTGTCCAAACGCGACTAGCAGTATATCTGTCCCCGCATCGCGAATGCGAGCAAGCATCTGCTGATGTTCTTCGGGTGAAAGCTGTCTGAACGGTGGCGAGTAGGTTCCGGCGACTTTCATTTCAGGAAAGAAACGTTGGAGCGTCTCGGCTGCGGCGTCAGCGACACCAGGAGCGCCACCTAAGAAGAAAATTTTGTAACCCTTCTCCGCGGATAGTCGTCCTAGCTCAATGATCATGTCGGAGCCGGCAACGCGACAAGGAAGCGGGGTTGGCTCAAGCTTGCTTCGCCACACGATCGGATTGCCGTCGGCCAAGATGCAGCAACAATGTTCGTTGACTTCGACCAGTTCAGGGTTTTCGTCGACTAACATCAAGTAGTTTAGATTGGCGGTGATGAAATACTGAGGCTTGCCAGCTTGTACGACTTGATCGGCAAGCTCGATAGCGTCGTTCATCGTGGCTTGAGCGAACGGAAGGCCCCAAACGTTTGTCGTTGGTAAGGCGGTAACGGAAGCGAATTGCGGTGCGGATGAGGCTGGTCGAGTTGTATTCTGATACTGGGCATGTGTGTCAACAGGATTTGGTGTGACGATTGGAGTCACAACTGGCGTCGCGTTTGGATTGGACCAATCGGTATGGCTATTGGTGAAGCTATTGGAATTGTTGGGCAGCGACATATTGGACGGCGACATCGGTTGACTCGGGCACTGGGACGCGTGGAACTATCGCTTAAACCTTAGAACACTGATAGAATTCCAGCTTGCGACTTGATTCCAGCTTGAGACTTGGCCCGTCTTCTCGGCTCAACTTAGTCGGAACGTAACGGTTGTAACGATCTAAACAAAAATCTCACTTCATCTACCGAGAGAAGCTTTCATTGAATCGAAATGTAGTAGTCATTAGCATCGAAGGACTTTCGACCGCACTCGTGGGGGCTTATGGCTCGAACACAGCCGAAACTAAGACGCTTGATTCCATCGCGGCTTGCGGGATTGTGTTGGACCAGTGTTACCTGGATAGCCGCGATTTAGATCAGATGCTAATCAGTCTTTGGACTGGCCAACATGCGATGGTCCGCGAGCATTGCGTGAATAGCAGCCAGACTCTATGGCACGTTCTGGAGCGATCAGGCCATGCTGTGGTCTTCGTAACCGACTGTCCCAAGACGGCTGCGTTCGCCGAGAAGTGCGGCTGCAGTCGAGTTCTCTTGGTCGAAGCTGTAGTGCCGACTCAACCTGCAGAAGAGGTGATGCAATGCGCAGCGATGTCGTTGTTCTCCGCAGCCGCTGAGGCAATGGAGCAACTGGACACTGAAAGCAGTTCCACGAAGCTATGTTGGATTCACACTCGCGGACTTTATCAACCTTGGGACGCTCCGTTGGATCTCAGAGCGCGTTTCGCGGACTCGGATGATCCGGATCCTCCGTCTGAAGTTGGTCCGCCGCAGATGGTTGTGGATCAACAAACCGATCCCGATCTGGTTGTGGGTTGGATTCAAGTTGCCAGCGCTCAGGCCAGCGTTTTGGATCAAGGAATTGAATTTCTGAGAGACTTCATCGATCAATTGGACAACGATTGGTCGTGGTGTATCCTGGGCATCGACGCTTATCCGCTCGGCGAGCTTGGCCGCATCGGTAGAGATGAAGGCGCGTCAAAACCCGAGGCTCTCGGAACGCACCATCTTCAAGTTGCCGCTATCTTTAGTCCAGAACCCGAGCTACCAATTGGTTGGCGAGTTGATCAGATTTGCCAGTTGCCCGACGTAGCTGTGTCGATCGCTGAGCTGTGTGGAATTGAGCTGTGTGAGGTTGAGCTGTGTGAGGTTGAGCTGTGTGAGGTTGAGCTGAATAGCTCCCCGCACGATGCAAGCTCCGCTTCAAGCAATGCGGTAGCTCTTTGGGGACGATCGCAGTTGGGCGCTCCCGAGGATCAATCAGCGATGCAATGGGATCAGGTACATCAGTTGGCATGTGTTGTTGAAGGGGAGCAATCGTGGCTACGAACTCCGGCTTGGAGCATGCGAACTAAGGAGCCGGAAGCAGGGCGGGAGGCGGGACCAGACAACGAGCTGTTGTTTGTGCAACCCGACGATCATTGGGAGATCAGCGAAGTGGGCAGCCGTTGCCGCGACGTATTGGAACAGTTGGTCGAGGTGCGGACGAAGTTCATCGAAGCCGCTAAAGTTGGCCGACGCGACCTGCTTCCCAAGCTGGATGAGTTGCATTGCAATCTGTTGAGGTGATGGCTGAAGCCGAGCCAAGCGTATAGGGCATTCGGGCCAGGAACGCATTGCATTGAAGGTTTTTCATAATACGATGCGTTAGTTTTGAATATCGCTTCGGGTTGCGAAACCAAAATAGCTTGACTTCAAACTAGGACTTGGTTCACCTAACAACCCGGCTTAGTCAATTGGACTCGCGGGGTCGTCCGTGCATTGCGCGGCTTCCAGAGCGAGTGCAAGACTCTTTAGGCGTCGAATCACGTTCAGAAACTTCTCTTCGTTGAATGGCTTAACGATATAGCTACTGATCCCCAGCTTTTCACATTGCAAACGATCTTCGCTATCCTCACTGCTGGTAAGAATCACAACTGGGATGTTCATCAGATCACGATTGGATCGAAGCATCCGTAAGAAGCTGACTCCATCGCTATCGGGCAGCATTAAGTCCAGAAGAATGATGTGAGGCTTAGGAGCCTTAGAGAATATGCCGCGACGATTTAGGAAGTCAATCGCTTCGTGTGCTAGTCGAAAGAGTGATAGTCGATGATAGTAACCACAAGACTTCAAGGACTCGATGGTAACGCGAGCATCGATCAAGCTATCTTCGACCAGCATGATCTCTAGCGCCTGCCCCTTGGCCTCGGCACCCTCTAGCATCATTGAGGCTTCTCTATTCATGATTGAAATACTCATGGTTCATTTTTGTGTTGAGGGCTTAGCCGATCTGATTCACCCTTAATTCGCTCGCACGGTTATGCAGCGGTATAAGGGTCTATTCTACTTGGGATGTTTCTTGAGGCCCAAACCGCATCGAATCATTTCAGACTCAATCCTCTCGTGCTCCGACAGAGACGCATCAAACTCTTGAAAAGCAGCCGTGTGAGATCGAAAGTCGCGGCTAATTGTTCCCACATACTGGGACTCTTCGACTTGCTCACAAACGTCCAGCAAATGCAGGTACAACTCCTTATGTTGCTTCAAAGCGACTGCTGCATCAATATCCATCGCGATGTGTTGGTGGTGGGCACCCGGTATGTAACCGTAAGTCTCCTCAAGCGCAAACTCGGTGGAGAGCTGCCGACGAAACTCGGTTAGCTTTTGCACCCACAGATGCATGTTCTGCTGGCCGATGTACCTTTCGCGAGCCATTAGCCTTAAGAAGTACAAGGATTCCCAGACTTGGCTGTTGGCCTCCTTGATTTCTTGTAGAAACGCAGCGTTGATTGTGACAATCAATCCTGTGGATCGCGACTGAGCAACTGCAAACATCTCTCGGCTCCTTTAAGACAAGTCAATGAACCAACCATGTTTCCGGGATGAGCGTCGTGTAAGCGAATTCTAACAGATGTTAGGGCTGGTTAGCAAATTGGACCCCCATCGGATTGGAATCCAATTAGATCAGCGAGGGGTTGACGAAAACGATGTCCGTAACTGATCGAACCAGGCTACCCAACTTCCCATTTGTCAGATCTGATTTCTTCAAAGCTTCACTAAGCACGACGGGCTTAGTTGAACGTAGTTTTTTTGGATTGTGAAGTAGATTGGGGATGCCGTTGCGAACCCGATAGAGCAATTTAAGTTCAGAGGCGTTAAAATCGGCAGATTCCTTACAGTGAATCGCATGCTGGGTTTCGAATTCACTGTTTGCTGCACCTGTTTGAGTGGTAGATTTGCTACTCCTGCCCAGCAACTCTTTGTAACTAGAACAATCATGGCTAATGTACTTGTCACCGGTGGCGCCGGTTTTATCGCCTCTCACATCGCTGAAGCTTGTGTTCTGCGTGGGGACAAAGTTCGCGTGCTGGATAACCTGTGTGCGGGATTCATGCACAACCTGGCTCCCATCCGCGACCAAATTGAATTCATCCAAGGCGACGTGGCTGACGAATCCGTGACTGCTCAGGCGATGCAAGGGATTGAGCTTGTGTTCCATCAAGCCGCACTGGCTTCGGTTCCTCTGAGCATCGAACGACCGATGGATACACACCGAGCTTGCGTCACTGGTACGTTGAATGTGCTCCATCAAGCTGCCAAAGCCGGAGTG
Organism: uncultured Pirellulaceae bacterium; assembly: GCA_964458685.1. Classification (GTDB taxonomy): domain Bacteria; phylum Planctomycetota; class Planctomycetia; order Pirellulales; family Pirellulaceae; genus Aureliella. The sequence continues at coordinate 13,799 of CAYWNG010000042.1, read as the reverse complement.
CGACGAGTCGTCTATGCGGCCAGCAGTAGCGCTTACGGTGATCGACCCTATTCAGCAAAACGCGAATCGGATTTACCGCAAGTATTGAGCCCCTATGCCGCAGCGAAGTTGGCCGGAGAACTGTATTGCCAAGCCTTTTACCATAGCTTTGGCCTCGAGACAGTTGGGCTGCGTTACTTCAACGTGTTTGGGCCGCGACAAGATCCGGCCAGTCCATACTCGGCCGTCATCCCACTGTTTGTTACCGCAATCCTCAGCGGCAACCCTCCCACGATCTATGGCGACGGTAGCCAATCTCGCGATTTCATCTTCGTTAAGAATGTTGTTCGAGGCAATCTGCTTGCAGCCGAGTCGCCAGCGGCTGCTGGACGCATCTTCAACATGGCGGAAGGCCGACAGACTAGCCTCCTGCAGTTGCTCAACGTGCTCTCTGAACTACTGGGACAGTCCGTTGAGCCGAACTTTCAGCCAGCTCGCGTGGGTGACGTTCGCGAAAGTCTTGCGGACATGACATTGGCTCGAGCCACTTTAGGGTACGAGCCGCTGACAAGTCTGGAAGAAGGCCTGAGACAAACGATCGACTACTATCGAGAGATCGCCGAGCGAAAAATGGCCAAGGCTTAAGTCGGCTTAGCGACTTCACACACGCTTGCCGTTGAGACTTTGTTCCACGGCATTTTCGCCAGGAGCAAACCCATGCCGCAGAAATCGGTGACTCCTGCAAAAACTAAGCCGGCTCCGATCAGTCCGTTAAACAGCACAAACCAAGGTTCTACAAAGATCGCCAGCAGAGTTCCCACCAGCAACAAAGATCCAGCCGCGATACGCACTTGACGCTCGAGCGAAATTGCCTTTTGACCACGTGTCACTGGAAAGCCCGCTTGATCCCAAGCTCCAGTGCCTCCTTCAACGTTGACCACGTATTGGCAACCTGCCGCGCGAAGTTTATCGCAAGCCTGTTTGCCTCGACCTCCCGATTTGCAGATCACATACAGCGGCGAATCTGCGTTTTGGCTGGCAGTGAGATAATCGCTCGGGTTGAGCTGATGCAATGGAACGTTTTTCGCGCAATTGACATGGACCTCACGAAACTCGACCGGCGTGCGAACATCGATCAATTGAATAGGCTTGCCAGCAGACAATCTATCGTGAAGCTCTCGCGCAGTGATGGTGGTTTGAGTCGTCATAGTTAGTTCTCCGCTTACTTCTGTTTTCTTTGTGGTTTCGGTGAGTCGTCCGATCCAGGACTCGATGCCGATGTCTCAAATCGATCGACAACACATTTGAGTATCTGTTTCAAGTGAGGCTCGGCCACTTGGTAGTAGACTTTGCGGCCGTCTTTCTCACTGGTCAGAAAGCCACAACGTTGCATCAACCGCAGATGCTCCGAAGCCATTGCCGTTGGTAGTTCACACGCTTCGGCAAGCTCGGTCACAGTGAAGTTATCCGCTTGCAGCATTTGGATCATGCGCAGCCGATGAGGATGCGCCAAGACTCGCAAACACTCGGCGGCTTCACTGAGAGCGTCTAGGCTGGTCAGCTTAAGTTTGGCTTGGCTCATGGTGTTCTCTAGGGGACCAAGAATACCTTCAAAGTATCGGAATCTTCCGAACAGTCAATCAATAAAGGTTTGAAAAGAAACTACTTCCACCGACTCAATGCCAGCGTACGATTGGAGGCCAGATCAACGACGGCGACAGCCGCGATATTTGCTGGATGAGGGTGCTTGATCCAAAAGCAGGTCCAGAAATCTCGACGGTTTGATAGCATTGAGAATCACAACCCGAAGCGTTAGCGAGGGATTCTTGTTCAGCACCATCGAAATTAGCGGCTGCGGTTCAAGTAACAGACGCCTTCGGATGTAAAAATCCCCTCATATCGAGTGATTTCCCAAATCCAATCCTTCGTTTTTCCGCCATTTTGACCAGACACAAAAGGGCAAATTCTGCTATGATTGTGCGATTCTTTCGCTCGCCGATCGAGGGGGATTCTCGGCATTCGGCAAATTGTCCTCGTTTGGTTCCAAAGAATGACAGTTATCGGACACACGGCCCACAGCTCTCCCGGATTACGCCCTCGTCCTTCTCTTCCGGCGCCGCAGATTGCTCAATCAGGCAAGAGTCGACTTGGCAGGCTACTAGGAATTCAATTTGCTGGCGTTGGAAGCTATGTCCCCGAGACAATCGTTCACAATGAAGATCTTTCGGCCTTGGGTTGCGACAGCGATTGGATTAAGCGGCGGACTGGGATTCTTGAGCGACGTCGAGCGGCACCTGAACAAGCAACGAGCGACTTGGCAATTCTGGCCGCTCAGCGATGTCTTGAAAATGCGGGTGCTGTGGCAGCCGATGTAGACTTGTTGATCGTCGCTACGATGACTGCCGATTCTGCGACTCCTTCGACCGCCTGCTTGGTGCAACAGGCCTTGGGCTGTATCGCCCCAGCCATGGACATTAACGCGGCTTGTTCAGGCTTCATGTACGCCTTGGTCACTGCAGGGCAATTCGTTCGAAGCGGTGCGGCTCATAATGCACTTGTGATTGGTGCTGAAGTGATGAGCCGAATCGTCGACCCAACAGACGTAAAGACTTATCCATTGTTTGGCGACGGAGCTGGAGCAGTCTTGCTACGCCCCACCGATGACATGAGCAAAGGACTGGACAGCTTTACGCTTGGTGCCGAGGGTAGCGGCGGAAGTTTGTTGAGTGTTGCAGCGGGCGGTAGTCGTCAAGCTCTGAACGCTCAACTGCTTGAACAAGGTGCTCAGTATCTTCGCATGGAAGGCAGGTCTGTCTTTAAATGGGCTGTCAACGTGGTCTCCGAAAGTGCCCGAGACTGCATGGCACATTCGAACATTACAGTCGATGATCTCGATTGCGTAATTCTGCATCAAGCGAACAGTCGCATTATTGATGCTGCGGTTAGTGATTTTCAAATGGCCCCAGAGAAGGTCTTCGTCAACTTGGACCGCTACGGAAACACTAGTGCGGCAAGTATTCCGCTAGCCTTGGATGAAGCGATCTCGAGCGGTAAGCTTCGCTCAGGCGGCAAAGCTCTGCTCTGCGGCTTCGGAGCTGGATTGACTTGGGGAACAGCCGTTGTGCAGTTCTAGACGATAATCGCCGAAAATCTCAACCATCGATGCGACGTTAAGCTCGAAGAATCTTTTCCATAGCTCGCCCCTTCGCAAGCTCGTCGACCAACTTGTCTAAGTAACGAACTTGCTTGGTCAACGGAACGTCGATCTCCTCAATGCGATAGCCACAGATTACTCCGGTGATCAGGTGAGCGTTCGGATTGATTTTGGCTTTGGCGAAAAACTGCTCGAATGTATCGCTGCCCGCGATGAACTTCTGAAGCGCGCGTTCGTTGTAGCCTGTCAGCCACTTAATGACTTGGTGCAGTTCCTCTTTAGTTCGCCCCTTCTTTTCAACCTTCGTGACGTAAAGTGGATAGACCAAGGCGAAGGTTAATCTGGCGATTCGCTCGTCGTGGTCTGCAGGCTTCTTCTTCTCTGCAGGCTTCTTCTCTGCAGGCTTGTTCTCAGCAGTTTTTTTCCCAACAGGCTTCTTCTTCATGTCGCTCCAAACTCAGCGGCGTGTCTAATGGTTGATTCTAACTACCCAATGCGGCAAGGATTATAGCAGGATTTGCCGCACGATCACGCTTGTTTCAATCGCTTGCTGCTGAGTTGATCGCTCGAGTTGCCGTTGCAGGTCACAGTGTGCGCCGTCAGTCCTTAAACATCGTTAATCGTCGTTAAACGAGGACGACCAACGATGATCTACAGCAGCAGAGTTCAGCCAAGCAGCAAAATCCTAGGGAAAATGGAGGTTGTTCTGGCTTGCCGGGTTTACTAGAATCCGGGTGGACGAGCTGCCGCTATTGCTAGCACTATAGCGAGGCTGCCTATTCAAAGAGCCTCGAGACTCGTCGTTTTGACTCAGCATAGAATTGTCACAGAGCGCAGTCATGGAGGACTGTCATGGGTAGCCCAGCTCGATCAGCTCATTTCTCAACGCTCGCCGCGCGTTCGATGCTGTGCGATTTCAGTCGCGATGGCATGGGAGCCTCGTGCGAAGATCATGAAGCCAACGCCGAATTGATCGAGAATCGCTTGAAGCAAGGCCGACGCGTTCTGCAAGCTGAGATTCAGGCGATCGAACTGCTGTCCGAAAAATTGGGACTGGCGTTTGCTCAAGCCGTTGGTGTCTTGTTGTCCTGCGATGGCCAAGTCGTCGTTACTGGTATTGGCAAGGCGGGGATCATCGGGCGTAAGTTATCTGCGTCGCTGACTTCAACCGGCACTCCCAGTCACTTTTTGCATCCCGCCGAAGCTGTGCATGGTGATTTAGGTTGCGTAGGTTCTCGAGATGTCGTTGTCGTACTTTCGTATAGTGGTGAAACCGAAGAGGTCGTTCGCTTGCTTCCAACGCTCAAGCAGAACTCCAAAAAGCTTATTGCCATCACCGCGGGGAAAACCAGCACGTTGGGGCGGCAAGCCGACTTGGTGCTTGAACTTGGCTATCATGCCGAAGCTTGCGGACTGGGTTTAGCCCCCAGCACGACAACCACTGGAATGCTCGCGCTGTGCGATGCGTTGGCATTAACTGTTTGCGACGAACGCGGATTTACCAGAGAACAGTTTGCAAAGTTCCATCCTGCCGGAAATCTCGGCCGTCAGCTTACTGGCGTGTGCGAAGTCATGCGGCCGTTAAATGAGTGCCGCGTGGCCTCGGACCAACTAACCATTCGGCAAGTCATGGTGCAAGTCAGTCGTCCCGGTCGGCGAACGGGCGCTGTGATGTTAGTCGATCAAGCCGGCAAGCTCAGCGGCATCTTTACCGACAGCGATCTAGCGCGTCTGCTTGAACGTTGTGAGGACAGTCGCTTGGACCAACCGATCTGCCAAGTAATGACGCGCCGCTTCCATACGATCGATAGCGGAAGCCTGCTTCCCAAAGCTACTGAACTGATGGCGAGGCTCAAGATTAGCGAATTGCCTGTGATCGATTCTTTAGGATCTCCCTTAGGCCTGATTGACTTGACGGACTTGGTGGGAATGGTCACACCGCCAGCAAACAAAGCAGCTAACTCGCCTTCGAATCAAGATGTCGCAGAGAGCGGCGAGGATTCAGATGCTGATAACGATCATTCTGAAATCGATGACAATCAGCCGCAAATCCTAACCTTTCCACAGCCTCGCATCGCGCAGCCAAATTTGCAGCATCAGCGCAAGCCAAAGAACTGAGGAAAAACGTAGTGTCGCAACTTTTGAAGAACTTTACGATGGCAAACAAAGATCCTGAATTGGCAAAACCGATCCGCTTTATTCTGTCAGACGTTGATGGCGTCTTGACCGATGGATCGATCACGATTGACAACGCTGGAATCGAAAGCAAGACATTTCATGTGCGCGATGGAATGGGCATTCGATTGTGGCAACGACAGAATTTCCTCTTCGGCATGTTAACCGCAAGAAACTCGCAGATAGTTAAGCTGCGCGCGGCCGAGCTGGACATCGACTTAGTTCGCCAGGGCTTTGCGGACAAACTGCCAGTTGCTCGCGAGTTGTTCCAGCTAGCCAAGGTTCAGCCTCACGAAGTCTGCTACATCGGAGACGACCTTCCCGATTTGTCCGTTATGCGTGAAGTCGGATTGCCGGTCGCTGTCGCGGACGCGGCTCCGGAAGTTTGCAGCGCAGCTAAATGGGTAATGAACCAACCTGGAGGCAAGGGAGCAGTGCGCGAACTCGTAGAGCGACTGCTCAAAGCCAAGGGGCTGTGGGAGCCAGATTTACCAGTGATCGCTAAACACTAGCGCTCAGAAAAAAAATTTACTTACACAATCCTTGATTCGACACGACGAGTTAGATCGATGGGCCAATACATCGGACAGTACTTGAAAGCACTCACAGCGACCATCGTCGCCATGGTGCTGTACTGTTTGTCCGTTGTGCCGTTGATTGAACCCACCGAGCTAAAGAGATACGAAATCCCCTCCGGTCCAGGAATTGAAGTCACCAACAGTTGGTGGCAGAAGTTGTTCAATGAAGACGATTGGCAGCGTCAAGATCCGACCGTGGTCCACAATGCGCGTGGCGTCCTGCTTGCTAAACAATGGGAGCAGATTCGCCCCGAGAGCTGGAAGTTAACTCCGCTTACAATTATCCTCGCCGAAAAGTCTTCCGAAGATTCACTGGGGGATCAAGTCGATCCCAAGAATGTGATGATCATCACCGCTCAAGAAGCGATCATCCATTTCGAGCAGCCTTTCGACATGCGCAGCACGATGCCCAGCGTCCAAAAAGGCATGCTTTCTGGCGAAATCGTTATTAGCCAAGTAAACACGAGCGATCCCAGCGCTAGGCCATGGACTCTGCGAACTCGCGACGTCAGCATCGATCGCCGTCGCATTTGGACTCAGCAAGAGGTCAGCATCGATTTTGACAACAGTCGCATTCGTGGACACGACTTACGGATCAACTTGCTGAGCGACATTCTTAGCAAACGCACCGATCAAACCGATGACTGGGCAACCAAGTACGGCCCATTGGAAGAGATCGAGCTACTTCACTTGACTGAACTTTCAGTTGCCTTGAAGCCTGGTGGCATCTGGGCGAACGTCGGTCCTGAAATGCTTCAGTTGAACCAGCCCGCAATCAACTTGCCGGCGCGCGTCGAAGCAACTTGCGGCGGTCGATTCACATTTAATTTCTCCAAAGAGATGATGTCGCTGACCGGTGGAGTTCACTTAAAGCACTTCCTCGGTGGCTTGGCTCCCGATGAATTCCTGTGTCATCGTATGAACCTACAGCTACAGTCGCCGCAAGATTCCACGGACGCAAAGAGTCGGAGTAGTTCGGGCATTGCTGTGCGCGACATCGAAGCCTTCGGTATCGACTCGCTGGAAGAGTTCGTGGGTGAAAAGTGGGTCGAGCTTCGATCTCCCGTTGTAGGTGCCACGGCTCGAGCTAAGCGGATGCACTACAACTTGACGAATCAGCGTGTCGAGCTGTTCGGAAAGCTGGAACAGGCTGGAGCTACTGTATCAATTGCGGAACTCAACTATCGCGGCTATCAGTTTCAGGCACCAACGCTTCAGTATCAGCCGGCTCCTAAAGGCCCCGATGGTCGTGCGCTTCATGGTGGCTGGATGGCCGCTCAAGGGGCTGGCGAATTATCGTCGCCACCCGATTCGCGAATGGGTGAAATGCATGTCCGCTGGCAAGATAAGTTTACTTGGTCACCAACCAACGTGCCTGGCGAACAGTTGATTGAATTGTCAGGACAGACTCTGGTCGAGCAAAAGAAACAAGGTTTTTTGACAGCAGAAACACTGCAGATATGGCTGGCAGCGGTACCTCGTGCGGAACAGCTATCGGCCGCCTTAACGCCCAATCCACAAGCTTGGAATGGACTTCAACCAAAACGTATTCAGTCCAAAGGCAAGTCCGTCATCGCTACCAATAAGGCCAAGGTCAACGTTCAAACGCTAGACTTAAAATTCGCCTATCCCCATGTGCCGACGGGTGATTTAGTCAGTCAGCCATCGACGAGCATCAAGAATCCGCTCGAGCGTTTTGTTGGTCAGCCACCGGTAGGGGCTCAGCCCCTTAACAGTACACGCGGTGATCAGCCGATCGAAGTCGACGGTCAATCGCTTGTGGCAACAATCGCAGTGGCCAGCAAGCAGGCTTGGATCGATGCGATGACCATCCATGGACCGCTAATTCTCAAATCGCCTGATGGGCAAACTGCTCCATGGAAAGTCGACGGAACTGCGCTGCACTTGGCGTCCTCTCCGCAAGGCGAATTGGACGTGGAGATCGAAGGCACACCTGCCATGATCCATGTCGCGGACGGATCTATTCAAGGGCCTCGCATCGGCTTCAACCAAAAGCAAAATCGAATTTGGATGGATCAACCCGGCGAATTCACGCTTCCGATGAACTTGAAATCCGGCCCAAGCAATCTTCAGTGGGTCAAGCCGCTGACGTGTCGCTGGAAGAAACGAATGACCTTTGACGGCACCAAAATCCGCTTCGAAGGTGATATTGATCTTTTTGGCACGATGCAACAAACCGACGGTCTGTGGTACGTAAAGGGAACGTGCCAAGAACTAGATCTACTTATGGCTCAGCCACTTTCGCTAGGACAATTAGGCAATCTTCAGCAGGTGAACTCAACTTCGCAGCTCCAGCAGATCGTCCTTCGCGAGAATGTCGATCTTTTGGCCAGTCATCGCGATAACCTCGGCAATCGCCTCAGCGTCGGACGGCTTAAGGTGCCCACAACATTGACGATTCAAGTTGACCAAGAGACGATTCGCGCAGCGGGACCTGGAAGATGCTACTCCAACTTTGTGAGCAATCGCGATGCTGGTTCAACATTCAATCCTCGCCCAGATTGGCCGAACTTAGACTCTATAGGATTGGCCTATCGCGATTCGCTGGTGGTCTTCATGGCGCGCCGCGAAGTGGTTGTGGATGGGAATGTAAAGATATTAATGACTCCTATTCAGAGCTGGGACCAAGAGCCCAATCCAGACAACGTAACGCGTTTGACCGAAGGACAGTTCAGTTGCAATTGCGATCAAGTCAAAGTCTACGACACCGGCAGCTTGAATTCGACTCAGTCAACCTTATCTCTTCAAGGTCGATCGATCGGAGCCGCTCAATGGGAAGCTCAGGCAACTGGTAATGTCCGCTTCGATGGCAATACGGAGAGCGGAGAGTATTCTGGGAACGCTTATCAGATTGTCTATGTCCAAGCCAAGAACCTGCTTCGTGTGGCAGGGGATGGTAGGAGCAAAGCAATGATCAAGAAACTACCAACGATTACCAATGGAAAACCGGAACCCGCGACAACTTGGAAGATGAACAGCGGCTTGTTCAACGTCAAGAACCGCGGAATGCTGGATTCGAGTGGCATTGAAGTACACATCGAGAACCAGAATCAGCCTGGAACTTCGCCCGAGCTGAACACATTACCCAACGGACAAGTTAATCCACAGAATCCTGGAATGGGTCCTGTGAACCCCAATACGCCACCCATCGATCCACGCGATCGAGCAATCAACAACTTGCTGCGCGGTTTTGGATCATAGCAAATGCACTCCCCGTGCCATCCGCTGTGTACCGTCTCTCACATCACTCCCAATACTACACTAGTACCACTTCGGAGCTGTCGTGTTCTATCCCCACATGACTTCACTCAATTGAGTTCGTTGCAAAGGGGTGTATTCACCTGCTTCTCCGCGATTGGCGCCGGTGATGGAGAGTGCTGAATGACGAAGGTCGATAAGCTTCTGGTTCGAATCCAGGCGAATGATTGGTTTGCTTGGTGCAATCCGCGTGCTTCGGAAGACGACGCCGGTTGAATCGTCGCTGAGCCGCACGCTTGAGCCGATTGGATATAGCGATGTGGATCGAACCAAAGCACGGACGGCATCGACTTCAAACTGGCCTAACGCTGCGTGATACATGATGTATCCAATAGCGTCGGACGGATGAAAGTTCCTGGCTTGGGGAAAGGCGGCTGGTTGTCGAGGCGAAGTCAACGTTAGATAGGTATCAGCCAAGTTGATGATCCGAGCCGCAGGCATGATTCTATTGTGATGGAGGCCTCGTGGAAATCCATCGCCGGCAGGTGCCTCGTGGGCTTGAGCGACGACCATGGAGACCTTGGGGTTCATCCCAGCGATGGCATCAACGATGTAAGCACTTTTCAAAGGATGTTGCCGATAGAACTCTTGTTGGTCATCTGGGGCGGCATCGATATTGAATCCCATCAATGAAATGTCGTGCAAGACGGCTGCAATGCCCGTGATTTGACATTCGATTTCATTCCAACCCAACTCGCTCGCGATAACCGTACTTAACAAGGACATCCGAGAACTTCGGTCGGCGAGCAGAAGATCGTTTTCAGTTTGTTCCGAGCGATTTGAGTTGAAGAGAGACAACAGGGCCGCCGCGCTATCGCTTTGCACATCCTCCATCATGCACCGCGACAGCTCTTGGAACTCCATGCTAGTGAAGACTTGCTTGTCATTGCGTCGTGCAGCCAGTTCTCGCACGATTTCAGATGCAAGCTGCATGTTCTCTTCCAGCCGCTTGACGACGGCAGCATCGTAGGGCTTTAAGAGAGTTGCATCGTCTACCGTCGGCGCTGTTCGGATACAAACGCGCGAGATACCTAGATTGTCCCAGGCCAACTTGAGCGACTGAGTGAACTCGTCACCCGCCGTCGCCAACGGATCACCAGCTTCGGTAAAGATGTCGTAACGGAGCGGAAGCCCCAATTCAAGCTGCGATACCTGAATCGGCAGCCAATCGGAAGAACCCATTTCTTGCACCTGCTAGATCCGACAACGAAATGCTCAAGGCGATAACCTCGAGCTATCTAAAGGCAGTTGTTGGGGCAAATGGGCAATGTGTTACGGGGCAAATGGGCGAATTTCGGGGCAACGAATTGTAGATGACACAAAGCGTGTCGAAACATGCCTCACAGAATCTGCCTAGAGCTGACAGTGGAACCCCTGCGACTCATTTAGCGAGAAATTTACGAACGAGAAATGTCAAACGACAGACAATTTCTCTAGTTAACGATTTCAGCTCTTGCATCGAGAATGATGTGCGAGACGATTGTACCGAGTTTTACCCCAGTCAACGCCGCAGCTTCCCCTGGCCCTAGAGAGTACTGTGATGACAGACTTTTCAGCTTCCGTACCCCACTCATCCGCTGTTCCTCCCGTTTCAATCCAAGAAGCTCAACAACGCGTTGACCATTGGATCAAGTCGATTGGAGTCCGGTACTTTAACGAGCTCACTAATCTGGCTCAGTTGGTCGAAGAAGTTGGCGAACTCGCGAGAATCATCTCCCGTAAGTTTGGAGAGCAGAGCTTCAAGGAGGGAGAAGAAACGAGATGTGATTTGGCCGACGAAATGGCTGATGTGCTTTTCGTGCTGATCTGCCTAGCCAACCAGACTGGGGTCGATTTGGCCGCCTCATTGGATAAAAATCTGGCTAAGAAAACCAACCGGGATCAAAACCGACACATCAACAACGCAAAATTGTTGAACGACTCCACGAACCAAGAGTAAAGACAAGGAACTCAGACCGAAAATCCGTTCTTAACGCAAAGTCGCGAAGGCGCGGGGACGCAAAGATTTTATTCCAAGCTTGACGAGTCTGAACAATCTAATCCCCCTCTGCGCCCCCGCGTCTTTGCGTTAAATTCTCTTCTTCGGCCTTTAGAGAATCGTCGGGGCAACACAGTCTCCGTGTTCTTCGTATCCAATCGGATGGATCAGGAATTGAGCCCCGAAACGATGGGTTGATCTTCACGTTGCAAAAAGGCAACAATTTAAGGCCCTTGTTGCCTGAGGGCAGCATCTTCAACGTCTCCACTAAGCGTCGTGATTGAGTGTAAGTTCAGGCTAAGCTAGGGGTTACAGCGTTATTCGTCAGGCGAATCGAGATTTGGCCCGGAGACTGCAAATGCAGGTTCCAACGGCTCCATCACGCTCCCCCCTGCCCTTCTTCGAGAGACGGTTCGAATCCCAGTACCAATAAAAATGGGCACAAAGTCGAAACGTCGCAATAGCCAGGTGTTTCTTGGCTCGTCGAAGAGAAACAAGGATCTCGCATGCACGCAATCGACCTTGCAGAACTTGCAACATTCGTGGCTCGCTATTCCCCAACGATGGTCGCTCACCGTATCGTTCCGCCGCGAGAAGCCCAGCAGCAATACTGGCTTCAATCCAAGTATCGCCATGAGTTCTGGAGTGGTCGCCTGGCCGCTCACCGCCAAGATATTCAGCGACTTGGTGTAACTCATCGACGTCAAAGCTGGCTGCGAATTGTTCCTATCATGGAAGACATTCTCATTTCCGAACCGCTCACGCGCTGTATCGCTCATCACGCTCGATTGTTGGCTGAATATTCCGTCGATGCAGATTTTTCAACTCTGGCAAATAGCTCCCTAGCCAGTCACGTAGAAGCGCGTCATCGATGTCTTCATCTTCTGGTCTTCGGCGAAGGACTTTCGGTCGAGCATTCTGTGAGGCTCAATCGAATTCGCCGAGAGATGGAGAGCTTTACCGACAGCATTCTGAGCTGCTTAGATGCGTTAGAGTCGGCCGATTCAATCTGCTTTGACCCATTTTGGACTCAGCAGATGCGCGACGGTTCGCGAGGACTTGGAAGTAATTGTCTCGTTGATACGCGACTACTGCATCTCGAGAGTATTCGCTTGGCACTACGACCAACACTCAGCGGTAAACTCTCAACCACCCTGCCCTGTACTCCCACCAATCAACGCATCATGGATGCAGTTGTTGGTTTGCTGGGATCAAGTTCCTTCGACTCCTTAGGCGTCGTCAAGAGCGCAGCCTTAGCCACGATCCTGAATCCTTCCAACGAGAGTACCTTATCGGGCGAGTTCTTTACGCCAACGAAAGCTAACAGTGTTTCACAATTGATTGTCTCTCAGCGGCCTTCGCAAAAGAGCTCGGCGTCGGAAAAGCCGCGTTGGCAGTAGTCAGTTGTTTGGCGATTCTTTGCAACACACTCGCCCAAAAACAACTTACGACGAGAGTGGTTCTTGAGGAGGGGTTCAAAGAGTAGCGGAAAACCTCACAATCCGCAGGGCAAGCGTTCGGGGGCTCGTCGACGTTGGCGGCAACAAGCAGGCACCGTTAGGCCCGAAATTCCTCGCAGAACCCGTCAAGTCGCACAAAATTCACCGCGTACCTTGCAAAATTGTTAAACTCGCGGTTGCCTTGAAGCAGGTTTGCGGGCAAACTTAGTAATCGCGAGGCTAGGAATCACACTAGGCTGGCATGAGCGGGTCGCTCCCACCCCAAAACTAAGCGACCAGCAAGGAGTCACCCCAAGGTGACTTGAATCGAGTCGGGCGACACGACGTTTGCTTGACCAAAGTCCCACCCCTTCATCCTACCTAACAATTCACGGAGACTCCCATGATGGAGCTTGCCCGTGCTACACGTTGGACTGTGCTTGGTCTACTGCTGGCAATTTGTGTTCAGGCCATTTCCATCCAGGCCAGTGCACAAAATCCCGAGGCGGCTGATTTTACAGCTCGCATTGATGCTTGGGTTACAGCCGCGACGCCAGGAGTTCCAGAGTTCAAAGAGCAAGAATCGGTGCTGCTTAGGAAGCTCTACCTTTGCCTAGTCGGGCAACCGCCAATCATTGGCGAAGTCGACGCTTACCTTGCCGATACGAGTAGCGATAAGTACGTCAAGAAGATCGATGAGCTGATGGCTCGACCCGAGTTCATTGAGCATTGGGCTGAGAAGTTGGACGTCATGCTGATGGAAAGGCGCGCCAACACTCACATCGCTCAAGATCAATGGGCGGCGTGGCTTCGAGCACAACTTGCATCGAAGCGGCCTGTCAACCAACTCATGGCCGACCTATTAGTCGCTGATGGGGCCCCAGGAGACAATCGACCGAGCTCTCGATTCTTGCTGGATCGAACCGGAGATCCGCACTTGATCACCAAGGACGTGGCTCGAATCTACTTTGGACGCGACATCCAGTGCTCGCAGTGTCACAACCATCCCACGATCGACTCGTATTTGCAAACCGACTATCACGGTCTGTTTGGCTTTGTAGCCGGTGTCTTCATGACCGAGGTCGCTGACGGAGATAAGAAGATACAAATGATTGGCGAGAAGTCAGCTAGTGACTCGCCATTCGAAAGCGTCTTTCGTAAGGGGACATACGGAATTCCATCCGGTCCAATTACCACATGACCGTGATGTATGCCAC
>CAYWNG010000041.1:14481-19779 GCA_964458685.1 uncultured Pirellulaceae bacterium | reverse complement strand
CGACGATAAGGACCTTGGAACATGCCTTCCATAAAGTCATGCATGTTGACATCGACTGGCTTCATTTCTTCGTCCGCCACTACTGTCGCTTCAGAAGCAGAGGTCTGGAGCTGAAAACTCAACCAGACAACCGCCAGGGATGTACACAGAGCCAAGCCAATTACGTTGCGTCGTTTCATCAGTGGTACTCCAACTTTGCAAAGACCTTGCAAGGATACTGTAAGTGAATGAGGCATATTTGATCTCGAACGAACTGACTTGACTAGCAGGCAAGTCAGCTTCAGGAATGATCAAAATGCTGTTGCCCTATACTGCCGAGGCAAAAACAGTAGACCATAAACAGCAGTATCCTAGTAAAGTCTGGCGACTTGGATTTCGCCACTCCAAGGCAATCGAAAGATCAGCCATCGGCAGTATCGATCAGTCCGTAAAGTTGAACCCGGTGGATCTTTTCAGTTTTTTCTGTTAACCGGCAACATTAGGGTTTTGTAAGGTGTAAGATGTACGCCTTCTAATCCCAACGGAGGTCGCCCACCTCTGGGAACTGGACGCGACAATCTCATCCTATCCATTGACAATCCTACCCATAGGACCATGAGTCGCAAAAAAACATCGAAGACTCGGAAGGCAAAGCCCCTAAGCAAAAAGGGGGGAGGCGAAGGCATAGCCCCGTTGCTCAAAAGAAGTCATCGTCTGATCTTGTTCATATTCGGAACGGCGATCCTGATCGGTGTTTTGATTATGGTGCGAAAGCATCTGTGGAACGAGGGTCAATCAGCCAGCGAGAATTCACCGAATACGAGAGAATCAATCGCTTCATCCTTCGAACTACCGACGAAACCTGAAGCTGTTAATCTTCAACAGCTCCGCGAAGAGATGATTGACCAAGCTAAGGTGCTAGAGATGGAGCACACTAAGACGCCGGCGGCCATGGATCTGGTCGCTTCCGTCTACTACGACCTGAACCAATTGGACGAAGCAGACCGAGTCTGGAAGAAGTGCATTGCGCTTCAGTCGCCGGAGCCGGATGTATACGTTCACTACTCAAGATTCCTCAATCAGCAAGATCGTTCAGATGAAGCGATCAAGCTGCTCAATGAAGCACACTCAAGGCGGATCGAATCTGCGGATACCCACCATCAATTGGCGCTAGCCTATGATTTGTCGGGGCAGACGGAAAAAGCATGTGAGATCTCTGAACAGGTTGATCGCAGATTTCCCGACTTTAGCGACAGTCGATTGTTAACAGGAGCGATCCAAAACCGATTGGGGCGGTATCATGAAGCGGAAAAGAGTCTGCAGAAGGCCTTGGAGCTTGGACATGCAGAAAGCGACGTTTGGCCGACACTGATTCCAGTACTAGCGCGAGTGGGTAAACGAGAACAAGCAAGCCAGTTGCAATCGCAGCTCAGAGCAATTCGAGAATCGGGAGACGCGGTAGCGTCGAGCGAGTCATTTCAGGAGAGATTCGAGTCCTCGTTAAGATTGAGGGCGGCTCGGCTATATAGAATGTCTTCAGTAATTGAAAAACGAGTCAAGAATTTTCAAGAGTCCAAGCGACTCTTGACGCGAAGTATTCAGTTGGAACCCTACAACTCCATGAGTCTTGGATTGTATGCTGATCAATTGGCTTCCGAGAACAAAATCAAAGAAGCCATCGGTGTTTACCATCGATTGATTGATGTACAACCCAATAACATTAACAACTTTTCCAATTTGGCTAGTCTTGCTTATAGGGCTGGCGATCGACAACTGGCCCTAAGTAGTTTGCAAGCAGGTTTGCGACTTCACCCAGAAGCGATAGGCCTTCAGATTCCTGTTGCAAGGCTATACTTGGAACTCCGTAAGCCAATTCAGGCGAGAGAGATTGCTCAGAAGATCCTCGCAGAAAAGCAGGTTTCCGAAGCCTGGTCAATTCTGGCTGCAAGCTACGAATTAACTGGCGATAAGGAAAAGGCAGCAGAGGCGTATCTTGAAGCTCAGAAAACAGGCCACAGTCCTATCAAGAATTGAGTACATATGAGAGTGTTTGCATGGTGCCTTTGGGTGGCCGCTCAAGCGTTAGCTCATGAGTTCCTGCTTGCTGATGAACCTGCAAGCACCATCCGTTTTGTTGATGTTACCGAATCGTCCAAGATCCATTTCCAGTACGAAAACGGCAGCTCCAATCAATATTACCTCGTGGAGACCGTTGGTGCCGGCTTATGTCTATTCGATGCAGATAACGATGGATTGCTCGATGTCTACTTGGTCAACGGTGCCGCGCTGCCCGGAAGAACCATCTCTCCTGCACCCACCGATCGACTTTTTCTAAATCGAGGCAGCATACAGTTTCGAGATGTCACGGTTCAATCAGGTTTGGCTGAGTCGAATTATGGGCTAGGCGTAACATCAGCGGATTACGATAACGATGGATTTTCTGATTTGTACATCAGCAACTTTGGTGCAAAGATGTTGATGCACAACAACGGTGACGGAACATTCACTAATGTTACTTTAGAAGCGGGTGTTGCAGATGGCGAAAAGTTTGGTGCTGGGGTTACTTTCCTGGATGTCGAAAATGATGGTGACCTGGATCTTTTCGTCGGAAACTATGTTGTTTTTGATTTTGAACGGCATCGCCAACTAGCGCCAAAGTCACACCCATATCCTCCCGGTCCCAAGGACTTTCCTGCCGCTAAAGACTCGTTGTTCCTAAACAATAGCGATGGTTCTTTTACGGATGTCAGTCAAGCCTCAGGCATACAGAACGCTTTAGGTCCAAGCATGGGGGTGGTTGCGGCCGATTTTGATCAAGACGGCGATGTCGATATTTTCGTAGGTTGTGATGGTGCACCCAACCTGTATTATCAAAATGATGGACGCGGAAATTTTTCTGAAGAGGCACTGTTGGTTGGTGTTGCATACGACGCACGGGGTGGTGCCAATGGCAGTATGGGGGCAGATGTCGGTGATGTAGACGGTGACGGTCGACTTGACATTGTGGTTTCCAACTACATGGATCAACTCATGGAGTTGTTTCGGAACTCTCCTTTTGGGTTTGATGATGTGTCGTCGAAAATGAAGATAGGAAAGTTCGTTAAACCTCATGTGAATTGGGGAGTTTCTTTGGTAGACCTGGACCTTGATTGCGATCTGGATGCCTTCATTTGCAATGGTCACTTTCTTAAGCATGCCAAATCGATCGAGCCAAACACGGATTATGCGGTGGAAAATTGTGTTATGGAAAACTCGAACAACCAGTTTTTTCGAAACGCCAATCAAGAGGCCGGGATAGCCCTAAATCACGTCGCAAGCAGTCGCGGATGTGCATTTGACGACCTGGACAATGATGGCGACATTGACGGTCTTGTACTGAATTGCGATACGCTTTCGCAAGTACTTGAGAACCGCCGAGAGAACCAAAACCGATGGATCAAGCTACGCCTAGTGGGCAGGGATTGCAATCGCAGCGCTGTCGGCGCTAAAGTCAAAATTGAAGTTCAGGGTAAGACTCAGTATATTGAGCAGATTAACGGAAGAGGCTACCAAAGCTACTACGGTTCGGTAGTGACATTTGGCTTGGGGACAAACGATAAAATTGACAGACTCGAGATACTGTGGCCGGGAGATCCTAAGCCAACTCGACTTCTCGACGTCGGCGTCGATCAAGAGTTTGTCGTTGTTCAGCACTGAGAAGCCGGAATGTATGGCTACCAAGCTGAGGCGGGAGTCCAGGATACTCCGATGTAAGCGAGAACGTTCACTGAAGATCAGCAGAGGAAGCTCTGGCAAGTTCAAAGGTGCAACTTCGGCTCTGGGCTTAATCAGGCTTAATCAAGTCCCACAAGCATCGAGTTGAGGTTGGGCGAGCCTGTGCGTCGAGCCTTCAGACGCATGTAGGGCGCGATGAAATGGCAGCGGTGTCCAAAGCTACCAGGAGGTGCCTTCGCATCGCCGTGAAAGGGCTCGGTCATGTCTTCGATCACAAAGCCGCTGCGACAAATGCCGCCCAAGATCGTAGCCAAGCTGTGGACAAACTCGCGAGTTCCGGGTTCTCGCAGGAGGCTCTTTTCGCGCGCCTGCGGTACTGGCGCCGGATCGTAATAGGCATGCTGAATGACATACTGGCCAACGTGCGTGTCCAGCGATGCTTGTAGGTTCATCGGCTGCTTATGCTGGCTGATGTACAACCCGCCAGGCCGTGTGACTCGAGCGATTTCAGGAAAGAGCTTTTCGAGCGTGGCTAGATAACAGGTACTCACCGGATGAATTACCAAGTCAAACTGGCCGTTGCCAAACATCGAAAGATCATCCATCGAAGTCTCAACCGTTCGCAGTTGTAGATTCGTGAGCTTCGCCATTTCGCGATCACGAGCCAATGCAGCGGGACTGATGTCGACCACCGTCACATTGCCACCCGCAGCGGCGTACAGTGGCCCATGCCTTCCACCACCAGCCGCCAAACACAAAACGTTCCAACCCGCAATCGAACCGCCTAACCATCCAACGCCATCGACGATCGCTAGCGGCTTGGTAAGCTCGTCGTCAGTGGCTGGTCGCGTCAGGGCGTGATCGGCCTCCACCATGCGATCCCAGGCTGCACGATTGTGTTGCATCGAGTCCAGGCGTTGGGGATGATTTGGTTCACTGGTCATTGCCAAGCTCGCATGAGATCGACAACTCGCACAAAGCAGCTTTGGTCGATCAAGTAGGCCACCAACGACTCGGCTGGCTGAAGTCGTTCAACCAACTCTTGAAACTGCTCTAGTTGGCAGTCACCCTTGAGCTCAACTCGCGAGACTCGACCCGCTACGTCGTAGACCATACCGTCGATTTGCCAGCTCTGCTCGACATCTCGCTCGCTCGAGTTGATGTGCTGGACTCTGCCATACTGGCCGCGCCATACAAACGATCCGTCCATTTCGAAGAACATTCGTGGCAGTTGCGACATCGACTGCTCGACCTCTTCAAAGCTCACCGCCATCGAATACCGTTCGATGTGTGCGATGTTCCAAGCCGCGACATCGTGTCCGTTGAATTGAATCGATGGCAATGATTGAAAACCATCATCCGAAAGAGAAGTTGATTCAGGACTAGCGTGAAGATGGAAGTGAAAGGCCGTCACAGGCGTTACCTTGAAGCGATAATGAAACCGAGAATTGCGCCGAGGAGCAGGGCAGGGGGGACAACGATCGCGACTGTTAAGGCGATGACCATTGCTGTACTTGACCCACTGCTTGTTGTAGCGGGAGTTGAAGTCGGCGATGTACTACCGCTTGTCGGTGGGTTTGAAAGGGACCCCGACATCGAACTTGA
>CAYWNG010000041.1:12806-14381 GCA_964458685.1 uncultured Pirellulaceae bacterium | reverse complement strand
GACATCGAACTTGAGAGTGCGCTCGACATTGAACTTGATTGCGAGTTAGGCGTGAGTCCTAATCCAGGACCGTCGGCGAACATCTCGCTATCGCTAGGTACCGGCGGCGCATGAGCCAGCGTGTCGGCCACGGAGCCGTCGGTTGAACCTTGGTACTCTGAGGATAGATTGGCTCGATCAAAGACCTCGCTGTCACTTTCATCGTGCGATGGAGGTGGAGGAGCCATCCACGGCGATCGTGATAGTCCGACTGAACCAACATTCTGTTCGTCGCTAACCCATGGTTCCAATCTGGCAGCCACTTGAGCCGCGCTGGCGATGCGTTTCGAAGCATCCTTCTCCATCATGTCAGCGATAATGTCTACAAAGTCTTCGGGAACGTCAGGAGCAAACTTACGCGGATGCCATGGAGTCTCCTCCAAGTGTCTTCGCAGTTTTGATTTCGTGTCGCCACCAGGGAAGGGCACTTTACCGCAAAGCGCGTAGTACAACGTGCAACCCAAAGAGTAGATGTCCGAGGCGGGCTGGATATCCAATGGCGTACGAATCTGCTCAGGCGAAAGATAGTCGGTCGTTCCAACGATCTTTCCGGCGCGAGGATCGTTCATTAAGTCGTTCGCAAATCCAGCCAGCCCAACATCGGAAACTTTGGCGTCACCTTCGGGTGTTACAAGAATGTTGCCAGGCTTAACGTCGCGATGGACCAAGCCTTTGGAGTGCGCATAGTCCAAGCCCAGCGCGGCTTGCATGATGATCTTTGCTGCTTGCGGAACAGGAAGTGCTCCACGACTTTTGACCAGCCGCCTCAAGTCCATCCCAGGAACATACTCGGTCACCAAATAGTGAACATTACCGTCCTGACCAGCATCGAACGCTCGAACCAAAAAGGGACAGTCTAGCGAAGCTTGCATGCGAATTTCGCGGAGAAAGTTCTGGCGAGACATCTGAGTCGCTCGAGCCAGGGGCAGAACCTTCACCGCACAAACTCGGCCCATCACTTCGTGGACCGCTTTGAAGACTTGGCCCATACCGCCTTGTCCGATCCAATCGGTAACAATGTACGGCCCCAAGCTCAACTTGGTCCGACCGGCAAGCAGTTGGTCGGCTTGGTAGGGCGTCACTACCTCCTGCTCGATCAGAATGTCAGCCAACATGCGGTCGGAAATGGGGGAATCGACGGCCACACCTTGCTGGCTGTGTCGATGTTTGGCGACGCGCAGGCAGTATTCCAACTGCTGCTGGTTGATCAAACCGCTGGCGATGCTAGCAGCTTGAAGTATCGACATAAATCTTTGCCTCTGCGTTGCGGGTTGTCCTAAAAACGGTTGATTGAAGATGGCTACAGCCGATTTCTTCCGAAATGTGCGGGGGGTGAGCTAACCAGATTTCTTCAATCAGCCGACAAAACTGATTAGTATTATGGCCCCACGGGGGAGTTTCCAGATTCAAGCGTTGTAGTTTTCTTGATTGTGGCGACAATTCTCGGTTTCGACCGCAAAGCCCGATTATACAGCAGAGTGAGATGACAGGACGACTAATTGCCATAGGTGACATTCACGGATGCCGAGCTGCTTT
>CAYWNG010000041.1:0-12706 GCA_964458685.1 uncultured Pirellulaceae bacterium | reverse complement strand
TCGCACCACGAGT
Source organism: uncultured Pirellulaceae bacterium (assembly GCA_964458685.1). Lineage (GTDB taxonomy): Bacteria > Planctomycetota > Planctomycetia > Pirellulales > Pirellulaceae > Aureliella. Next base: position 12,693 of record CAYWNG010000041.1, on the reverse strand, counting down.
TCTTCAAATCGATGGTGAACTACTACGAGACCGACAAGCATATCTTCGTTCACGCCAACTACGATCCTGCGCTACCGTTGGACAAGCAAGGCATCTTCCATCTGCGTTGGCTGAAGCTGACTGAATCGACTCCCGGCCCTCACATCTCTGGTAAGCGAGCCGTTGTGGGTCACACGCATGATCGAGGCGGACAGATCTTTGATGTTGGACATCTGATCTGCATCGACACCTTCTGTTACGGTGGTGGTTGGTTGACCGCATTGGACGTCAACTCAGGCAAGATCTGGCAAGCCAACCATCAAGGCAAATTGCGAGCAAGCTGAAGCCGTAGCTTTGGGGTTGCGACGACAACGCCAATCTACTACTAACCAACTTCGCAACGTTGCTTTTTGTGCTGGAAATTGCGAAGAGATTCGATGCTTTGTCAGCAATACCGCTTTTCAAAAGTGTTCTGCATACTTGCCGTGGCACAGTTAGCCGTGGCACAGTTGGTACTCGAACAACCGGCACTGGCACAACCACTTCAGGCACAAAGTGGCGACTCGCCCTTAGGGAGCTTCGTAGAAGAAGAGTTGCCATCTTATGCTCCGCAAACTCAGACTTCTTCATCGCCATCGCCATCACCTAGGTGGCATGTTGAGGATTACGACCGTGAAGAACCAGGTGTCGGAGAAAAGTTAGCAGGTTCCTTGATCCTGGGATTTGCCGGATATTGTGGGCTATGGGCCAAGGGTGTAGCAACAACTCACACCAAGGCTTCGTTCGCCGATCAAGAGCCAATTCCCTATTGGGAGTTTGAAGCGAATTCTCAGTGGTTCTTCGAAAGCAATTTGAATCGCAATTTAGTCAGAGGCAATTCGTTGGCTAGGACTCGAGATCTTCAATGGCAAGGAACGCACGGCTTTCACTTTGCTGCGAGACATCAATCACTAGACCGCATAGGGACCGAATTGATCCTTGATTTCGCGAAGGATGACGAGCAGAACCTTTATTCTGGCATGAACCGCTTTCTGACAATACCAGCGGTGAGCTTTCCCTTGGCAACATCAAGCGTATCGCGAGACGCGCTGTTGATGAATGGACAATTCAACATGCTATTGCGAGGCAACCCAAGTGTGTTTGCAATGGCCGGCCTTCGTTGGTGGCACCACAGCGATGAACTTGCCTTTGAAACAGTCACGCTAGGTCCATCCTGGAGAACCAACACCAAAGTAAACGCTCCCTTGTTTCAATTTGGAGTTCAATTCGGAAACCTAGGAAAGCGACTCCATTGGCGCAATCGATTCACGTTTGGACTTGGTCCCGCCTGGGGCGAAAGCGAAACTCGTGTCGCCGGCATCGTCGGGTCGGTCGATCGACTGGGAGCTCACGCGGCTAGACTGATGATTTTGACCGAGGCTAGGTCGGAAGTGGGTTGGGTTGTCAATCAACGACTGCGACTAAGTCTCGGCGCGCAATGGCTAGGGATTACTTCTGGGTTGCGACCGGCTAGTCAAATTGAAGTTAGCAACTTGCAGACTGGAGTCACTCGACTTCGCAATGACAGTATCCTTTACTCGTCTCTCTACTGCGGTTTGACACTTTCATTGTGATGGCTATCGAAGGAGTCAATTATCGATCTGTTTCAAATGCGGGCGGGACGCCGGCGGGACGCCCGCGCACCGAGCCTGGGCGGGATACGCACCCGATCGCGACAAACAAGTGACCAAGGTATTTTGAGCCAAGGTCGTGGATGTAGGAAACTTTCGGTGGATCTTTTGATTCAAAGTTGTCGAGATTTAAGATATGGGTCTTCTAGCGATTAGACTGGCGTTTACGTCTGCGTTACCAAGCGTAGCAAAGGCGGGCATCGTCCAATTGCTGGGGCGTTTTCGATAGCTATAGGCAACGGATACGCCATTGACCGCAGCAAGGCATGCTGTCTTTCGGCCCTTCCGACAAGTGGTTGGAGTTCCGAAGCGACGGCCCGCGGTTTAAGAATGCTGGTTTTTGGCCCAAGAGCGCTATTGTGTTCCTGCTTACAATAGAGGAAATTCTTAGCCGGTTGGTTATAGTGTATTGGTGCTGCGATTAACCCCTAGCAAGTTTTTTAGGGTGTTTATCTGCCGCAAGTTGGTTATTTGTGTATGGGGTGCATGGATGACTGAAACAACTTTCTACCAGTTTTCAAAAGAGGTCTGGCGAGCTGTGAATGACCAGGCTCGCAGTGCACTCTTGCGTCGCGACTTTTGCCCCGAGGAATCTCGAGTCGAATCGCTTCGATGTGTCTTTCTCAATGAGGAATCAGACACATCATTCGGACGGCAGGTTTGGTTTTTCGAGGCCATGGGCGTTGATCCCGTTGGCAAAAAGCATCGCCTGTACGGATCTTTGGACTTTTCTGTCCAATTTGGGCTAATGGAACCGTCGCGTGCTGTTCTTGCTGACGAACCTCGACATCGACAACGGATGCTTCAGGCGATAGCAAATCCCATTCACCATCAGGTTTGGGCCAGCCCATCGACAAAGATCTGGGTTCGCCTGACCTTGGCGTCCGTGATTATCCTCTCGTCGATATGGCTTTTGCTACTGGCCGTACACCTGATGCAATCGTAGCCGGGGCAGGGTAGGCAACGCCCAGATGCAGTCCGATCGTTCCTGAGAGCTTCTTTGTCACACTTCGCTTGACATCTCTTCAGCTTGTCCGCAAGCTGTACTTCTTTACGGGAAGAGCCCCAGTTTTGGGCTCATTTTCTCGCCGAAGCTGGGCATTTTGGACGGAACTTGCTTGGGACTGCCAGTCAAGATTGAAGTTCACAAAATTCCTGCTAGCGTAGAGTATTCCGACTTCGTAAGAATGTTCGAGTCCATGAGATGCATGTGGAGAGGGTAGCCCCGATGCCAAAACGGTCCGTTCCGAAGCGTGTTCACAACACACAACAACGTCGATTTCGTCGAGCATTAAAAGCCGAATTGTTGGAACGTCGGGAAATGATGGCTGGTGACCTAGCCCATGGTGACTTGGCCATTGGAAGTATCCCTAAAGAACCCGCCGATTTAGTTGCTGCGGATCGGGAGTACTATGCGAACTACAACAGCGGGCAAACCCCCGGTTCGGGCACTGGTTCCAAAGAGGACCATGTTCTGTCGCTTGCTGATACGTTTTTACTTCACAGCCGTCCTTCGGCCACCAAGACTATCTACTTGGACTTCGATGGCTTCACAGCTCGTGGCACACCATGGAATCAGGGGCGTGGGCGTGACCCGATTATCTCCCCAGCTTGGGACGCAGATGGTGATGGAGCGGCATTTTCGAATGCTGAACTGCGACGCATTCAAGGTATTTGGCAGCGAGTTGCGACGGACTTTGCCGCCTTCGACGTCAATGTGACCACAGAAGATCCAGGCGAAGCGGCTTTGGTGAACACCGGCGGAAGCGACAATCGCTGGGGTATCCGCGTTGTCTTCACCCCTGACGACTTTCCTGGTCCAGGATCTGGCGGAGTTGCCTACATCAACAGCTTTAACTGGGGCTACCACACGCCTGGGGCATCGGACACGCCTTGTTACGTTTTCAATATGTCAGAAGTAGCGGCCGCTGGAGCAGCCAGTCACGAAGTGGGGCACGCATTAGGTCTTTCTCACGACGGCACAACAGATCAGCATCCGTCGCAGCCCAACCAAGCCTACTACAATGGCCACGGCACGGGTGAAAATGGTTGGGGGCCGATCATGGGGGTCGGCGGATATTATCACAACGTAACGACTTGGGATAACGGAACCTACTTCGCTTCCAACAACGGAGGCGCGGGCGCAAACTATGGAAGTGGCCCAGATGATCTACAAGTGATCACGACTCAAAACGGCTTCACCTATGTTCCTGACCCCGAAGCTAACATACTAACTTCGGCAACCTTTCTGAATCAAACGATCGACTACGCAAACGCGATCGCTAACGTGTCACAGCTTGGTGTGATCAGCACAACCAACGACGTTGATGTGTTTCGTTTTCAGACTGGAGCTGGAACGGTCAATTTGACCTTCGATCCCTACGTAACGCAGACGTTTGTTCGCACTTCGGCCAATTCGTTTGCTCAAACGAACGAAGGCTCGTTCTACGGTAACAACTGGTCTCAGAATCAAGGTGCCAACCTAGATATCCAAGCAACTTTGTATGATTCCAGCGGGGCTGTAATCGCTGTCTCCGATCCGACTGGATTACGAGCCAGCTTCACCAACCTACAACTGGCTGCTGGGACCTACTATGTTGCCCTAGATGGAGTTGGCTTTGGAACGCCTACCGCCAATCCACCTACAGGCTACTCCGACTATGCAAGTTTGGGCCAATACTTGGTAACCGGAACATTGCCAGTAGCCTTAGGACTGATTTTGCCCAACGGATCGGCAACCTACACCGAAAACGGAGCGCCAGTTCAAGTCACCAGTTCCGCCACCTTGTTTGATGGAGTTCCTGGAGATTACAGCTCGAGCCAATTGGAAGTAACGATCAGTCCTGCACCCGGTGCCACGGATCGCATCCGATTCGATCCCACGCTGACTGGCCTGACGGAGACTGCTGGCGTGGTCATGGATGGGCCACTGGCTGTTGCGGTTCTTTCATCGACATCTAGCACTCGACTGCGATGGGACTTCACCGCTAATGCAACAGCTCTATCGATTGAAAAGTTGGTTCAGAGCATTACCTTCGAAGCTCAGGGAGATGCACCGGACACAACTCCGCGCAGCGTTCGCTTCCAAATAACCAAAGGAGCATTGAGCGGATTTAGCGATATGGCCATCACTGTTGTGCCGCTCAATGACGCTCCTGCGCTTCAAATCTCGACGCTTAGACCAGTTGCAGAAGATTCGAGAAATCCAGAGGGACAAACCGTAGCTGAAATCTTCAGCGTCCGCTTCACCGATCCAGATCCCGGTGCCAGCTTGCGAGGTATTGCCATTTCGCAAAACGACACGCCAGCTTCAGAAGGAGTGTGGCAGATTGCGTTTGCTCAAAACGCACCATGGCAGAACCTGCCAGCAGTAAGCGACAATACTCGACTTGCTTTGGGGCTCAATGCAAGGCTCCGTTTCTTACCCGCTGCTGACTTTTTCGGCTCTGTAACTCCACTTAAGGTGCTGGCGATCGACGAGACGTACTCGGGAACCTTTAGCGTTGCCAACGGGTTGGTCATCCTTCCGCCGGCGCTACGAGGACCAGACTCGCCTGTGGCAATGATTGCTTCAGACCTTTCGGTCGAGGTAACGCCAGTCAATGATGCACCACGTCCTCAAGTCCCAGAGCTTCGATTCACAGTGACTCAGGATCAACCCTTGGCTGGAGTGATTCCAGCCTCGGCGGTGATCGACATCGACGACACGAATCTTGAGTATAGCGCGACTCAATCCGATGGGAGTCCGTTACCGCTTTGGCTGCGAGTCAATTCATCGGCCGCTCAGTTCGAAGGCACGCCGGGAAGCTTCGACGTGAGTAATCTTCAATTGACTTTGACAGTTCGAGATCCTGGCGGACTCAGAGCAACCCTCCCCGTCTTTATCGATGTGATCAACGTCAACGATCCTCCGACTCAGCTTAGGTTTGTCGGCGGTACAGTCAACGAAAATACATCGGGAAATCGGATTGGCTTGGTCAATGGCTTTGATCCAGATGGAGACGCTATTTTCTGGACATCATCCGACCCTCGGTTTGTTGTTCGAGACGGCGAGGTCTTCTTGAATTCGCCTCTCGATTTTGAAACTGCCAGCGATAGGCAAATTCAAGTAACCTTCCGAGCGATTGATGCTGGCTCGCCGCCATTGTCGACTGCCTTGGATGTGACAATCAACACCCAGGACGTCAATGAGTTCGTCCCACGATTGGTCAGCGAATCGTATACGATTATTGATGGAGCGACTGCTGGCACGGTGATCGACATTCTTCAAGCAGTCGATGGCGACACGCGGCAAACGGTCCGATACCGACTGAACAGCGGTGACACATCAGCCTTCACAGTGGACGCTGAAACGGGTGCACTCAAGCTGGCAATACAGGCGGATATCGATGTCAAGTCGCAGTACAAGGTCTTTGTTGAAGCTTACGATAACGGGACTCCAAGCTACGGCTCAACCGCGCAGTACGTCATCACCGTCTTGCCAGCGAACTTCCATGTTCCCGAGTTTGATAGCGGGCAGGAACTCGTCTTCGAAGAGAACATCAGTACAGCAAAGATGGTTGGCCAAGTGAAGGTTACTGATGGGGACGGAAATCCACTGAAGTATACATTGCTAGATGTCGTCGGTGGATTCATCGATTGGATTAGCATTGATTCGGCAACGGGCAACGTGTTTGTTACACCAGCAAGTCGTTTCGACTTCGAGTCCAACACGAACTATTCGATTGAAGTTCAAGTCGAAGAAACGATTCCAGGTGGCAACATCATTACTGGTTCGGTGCCAATTCGATTGACGAATGTGAATGACCGTCCCAGCGGCTTGGGTGCATTGTCGATCTATCCTCAGCGACTTGGTACTGAGGTGACCTCGAATTTTGTTGTCCAAGACCAAGATCCATCAGCGAGTGGTTACACATTCAGCACAACAGATCCTCGGTTCGAAGTTCGCAACGGACGACTGGCTCTCAAGCCTGACCAAATCCTGTTGGCCAGCCAAGTTGGCCAGACGCTGAGCGTCCCGATACGAGTTGCCGATCGAGCAGACAGCACAAGTTTCGCCGTTATCAACGCTGATGTCGCAGTCGTTTCTGCCAACGCATGGCAGAATCCGCTCAACCCTCTGGATGTGACTCGGGATGGACAAATCACTGCGTCCGATGCATTGCAGATCATCAATCGATTGAATGATGCGAATGTCAAACGATCGCTTTCCACGCCACGGCCATTCGATCAGTTGAATGCACCAGACATCGATACATCCGGAGACAACTTCCTGTCAGCGTCTGACGCGTTGCGAGTGATCAACTTACTGAACTCGCAATCCGGCAGCGGTGGTGAAGGCGAGCAATCGCAGGTAGAGAATGCATCGTTGGATGGATCGCAAGCTCCAATGGAAAGCGATCTGTGGTACCTGGCCTATTCACAACTGGAAGAAGAATCGATTTCGCGTCGACGACGGTAGTTGGCTAGCTGACGAACTCTTCGGTCTGATCGCTGCTTGGGCGCGCGATCTGACCAGAGTCTTCCAGGCTGCGAACGACGTCGACGATGCGCTGTTGCATGGCTTCGACTTCGCTCAGCTTGACCTTGCCAAGGAAGCCCATCTCTTCTTTGAGCATATCGGCTGCGCGTTGCGAAAGGTTGCCCAGAACCTTTTCTTGCATCGCTTGGCTGGCACCTTTGAGCGCCAATGCCCATTGACTGGTCTCGACATTCTTCAAAATCGTTTGAATGTCCTTGTCGCCAAGCTTGGAGATGTCTTCGAACACGAACATCAAGCGGCGAATCTCGTCGACCAGCTCGGCCTTGCCTTTAGCCAACCCGTCGAAGATGTTTCGCTCGGTGGCTCGATCGCTAACGTTAAGGATCTCAGCAACAGCCGAAATACCACCGACCTTTTGGAAGGCTTGAGTCATGAACAAGGCCATACGAGTATTGAGAGCTCGCTCAACCTCTTCCACCGCTTCTGGACTGGTCTGTTCCATCTCAGCGATGCGTTCAATTACGGCCAATTGACGCGCCGCTGGCAAGCCGCCTAAAACGCCTGCCGCCAAAGGCGGAGGCAGGTAGCTAAGCACCATCGCGATTGTCTGCGGATGCTCTTCAATCAAGAATGTGAGAATGTTCTGCGCGTCGGCTTTCCGCAAGAAGCCAAACGGCAAAGATTCCAGCGTTTGCTGTAAGACGCTCAGCATGTCTGCGGCATCTTTCCCCAACGCTTTTTTGACTAGGTTCTTAGCCTTATCAATACCACCTGAACTTGGCGCGATGGCGCTGGGTCGAGTCTGCAGGAATTCATTGATGACAACTTCTTGCTCACTAGTCGAAACCATATCGAGCTGCGCGATGGCGATCGAGACCTTCTCGACATAGCTTCTGGGCAATAGAGAGAGTACGTGAACAGCATGGTCTTCCTCCATGCTCATCAGCAGGATGGCTGCCTTTCGAACACCATCGCTCTCGTTATACAAGGTCATTCGCTTTCAACTGCAACAAGGCTGTCTCAACTGGAGCCATTACCGATGCGGTCTGCGGCTCAATTGTCAAAAATGGGAATGCTCCTTTTTCAATCGGCCTTCGGATTGATGAAGTTTTGTCGAGTGCCGGCTTTTTGAGAGAACTCCTCAGTCCAGCGGAACATAGATCGGAAAGAACGATCGTAGCGAATCTACCAGTTGATTCGACAGACGCCCCATTGGCCGTGATTCTCGTCGACCGATACCTCAAGCCAATCCAGATTCTGGACCTTCGGCTTGAGCTTCATGTGGACCTCGCCAGCGATCCACCACGCAATCAGCTCGGCGGTCGTATTCCCAATTGGAAGGAGCATGCAGTCCTCGACTGGGAACACCCAACGCTTGGTTCGAAAGGTCGTGATGACTTCGTGACCGGCCACTTCGACCTTAATCAAGGGGTGTAGTGTCGGAAGCAACACATGATGATCCAATCGTTTAACGATCTCTGCCAGAGTATCGCGGAAAGCAATGAAGTCGACTACGTACTGATTTTCGTCGACTGGACCCGCAACTTCTGCTTTCAATCCGTAGTTGTGCCCATGCAGACATTCACAGATATCGCCCGCAAAGGTGATGAAGTGTGCCGAGCTAAAGACAAGCTGCTCCTTCTGCAATTGCACTCGGAACTGGCTGGGTGCGGGGTAGTTGCTGGCTGCTGAATGGCTGGCTGCTGAGTTGCTGGCTGCTGAGTTGCTGGCGGCTGAGTTGCTGGCGGCTGAATTGTTCGACATGAATTCTCTTAACTGAAAGTGCTTTAACGCGGATGGCCAATGGACGGTAGCGAACGGGAACTAAGCTCTACAGTAATTGTAGTACCAATGGCAATGCCTAGATCGAGAACTGCTCAACTAGCTAAAGAGCTTCAAACTTGGGTACGATGCGCCGAGAATTGGAGCGCTATTACCGACGAACCATTGCTCGATGACACTAGCATAGACTTGCCGGAAGTCGATCTTGAACTTGACATCACCATCTTCTAAGTCGGTCAAATTCGGAATTTCCCCGACGATTTGCTGAGGCATCTTGGGACCGGCAAAAAAGAGTGGCGCTGCGGCACCATGATCTGTTCCCTCGCTGGCATTCTCTGCGACTCTTCGACCGAACTCGCTGAATGTCATCACCGCTACACGGTCCGCCTGTCCAGTCGACTCCATGCGTTTAACAAATGCCGTCAGAGCCTCGGACCATTGCCTAAGCAGTCCTGCGTGAGCCTGCGGCTGTTGCGAATGCGTGTCGAATCCGTCCAAGGTCACATAGTAAACTCGCGTCGATAGACCGGCGGAGATAAGCCGCGAAATGACTCGCAGCTTTTCGCCGAGCGGACTTTTAGGAAAATCGCCTCCCGCTTCAGGACTTTTTAGTGCTGACTCTAAACGCTGGCTAGCCTCCAGCGCTGATGCAGTGCTGGATTGAACGAAACTGAGCAGGTCGATCGCCTCATTTTTGTCGATCGGTTGCGTCTCCATTCTGGGCTTATCTGGCTGCCTCACATCGGTGGGTTGAACATTCCAGCGAAATTGGTTGATCGAAGCCACCGAAGGAACTTGAACGCCTCGTCCAACAAGGGCCAAAGGCTGTTGTTCGCCGCCGAGATGCAGACCGAGAGAATCTTGAGGGGCTTCGCGCTGAGCATTGGCGATCCAGCGTCCCAACCAACCCTCTGGCGCTCTATCTTTCTTACTCTGGCAAGTGTGCCAAATGTCCATCGATTCGAAGTGCGAGCGATTGGGAGCAGGATAACCGACTCCTTGAACGATGCAAAATCGACCGCTTTCCATCAATTGACTGACACCTTCGAGCGCCGGATGGAAACCGATATCGTCGTTGATCTTGCGGACTTCAGCAGCGGCAATGCCAAGTTTTGGACGTGCTTTTCGATAGGCTTCATCGCGATACGGCACAACAGTGTTCAGCCCATCGTTTCCGCCCGACAATTGAATGACCACGAGCACTCGATCTTGCGCAGTCGCCGAATTGGCCAGCGCTTGCATCCAAGATCCCGGCAAACCAGCTCCTATCGCCAAGCCACATCCGGCTGCCGAAGCGCTGGTCAAAAAATCGCGCCTAGCAAACTTACTTCGTGTCATGCTTCGATCCTTAGAAACTACGATAACTGGAAAACGGGTAGCGTGGCGAACATACTGAGAATCTGGCGGTACTTGGCATCACCGTTCAGTGAAGCCGCCTTCTGTAGGATAAATTTTCTGTTGGGTTCGTGAAGTGGCTGGGCAAGCAACAATTCGTCGAGGCTGGTTAGAAATTTCTCGGCATCTTGCCCGCTTAGTTTTGCGGCGAAGTTGGCAAGAGAACCACCCGAAAACCGCGTGGTCTCGTGATGTACCAAAAAATGAATCAAGTTCGCGCGGCCAACAAGTGTGGATGAATTGATCCAAGCTCTTCCGCCATCCCAGCCCTTTACATTAGGAGGATAAAACAGGCCCTGACCAATCTCACGAAGCCGATCGACGACGCTATCCAATCCCGTCGATGCTTCGAGCGTTCTCAAGAAACCGATGGCTAACTCCAAAGGAGAGCGAATCTTTTTGCCGAGACTCCAATTCGACATCATCAATCGACTGCCAACGATCGTTCTGACTAAGCCTTCCATGTTGAGCTTATCACGGCGGAATCGTTCTGCCAGCGGCTCAAGCAATTGAATCGGCGGGGTCGGTTCGTCACAAACAAAAAAGCGAAAGAGCTTGCCACAGATGAACAAGGCCATCGCTGGCTGCTGGAGGATATGGTCGATTGCTTGTTCCCCGGACTCGATAGACGGATTGCCCAATATCGACTTGAGGCCCTCATCGTGCTGGTAACTGTTAAAGCGAAATTGCTTCCGACGAATCTCCCAGCCCGTGAAGCATCTAGCTAACTCCTGAACATCAACCTCTGTGTAATTGCCTTCGCCCAGGCAGAACAACTCCATCAACTCTCTAGCGTAGTTTTCATTAGCATGTGCCTTACGGTTGGTCACGCTGTCCAAATAGATCAACATCGCGGGGTCTTTAGAGATAGACTGGACCATCTCGCGAAAATCCCCGAGTGCGAACTTGCGCAGAAGTTCGTTCTGCTGATACATCAACTCGGCGTCTAGCACCTTTTCCGCACCAGTAGCAAAATGTCCATGCCAGAAAAGTGTCAGCTTCTCTCGCAACGCATCCGGACTGTAGAGCATGCGGTGAATCCACCATCTGGCAAGTTGCTGCGCGTCGCCAGTTGCCAAAACCGACTTAGCGATTGCCGCGGATTGCTCTTCAAACTCTGCTGACTTATCCACACTCGTACTAAAGACATCATCGAGCAGTTTCTCAAACGAACCTTTCAGCGCTTGGTCAATTTCTTCTGCATTTGCTCCGAAGGCTGCGCGACGAAAGAACAGGGAAGCTCGGCGGCGATCCCAAGGCTCCTCCGTAGACGGTGTCCAAGGCTGCCAAGCCCAAGCTGGATCGATCGAATCCAACGGCGCGTCACGATTGAGTTCTATCGAGCTCATGGTGCTTCCTTCGAATTTTCTCGAAACGATGCAGAAATTTCGAGCGTTGCCGACTGGTGAAAGCTCAACTTTAGCTTGGCATTATCCAGCAAGTCTACTAACGACAGCAGCGTATCGGTCTCCTGTTCAGCCTCTTTCTTGGAATGCCCCTTCTCGAGCATGTTCTGGGAGATCAAGTGATTGCGATTGTCTTGTAGGATACTCTTAACGGCCTGCGCGTCGATCTGTAGAACTGTATTGGCCGCCGTCGTACTTAATCCTGACGAACTAGATGGCGTGGAGTCGGCCACAGTTGAGCCAGAAGCAGTTGAGCCAGCCGCAGTTGAGCCGGCCGCAGTTTGAACGGGACTGCTAAGCGATACAGCCAGGTTCTTTGCCAATGTGATTGTGCTGGAGAGAACTACGGAGTCATCGACGAAGGCTAAGCACGGGCTAAAGTTGAATTGAATAGGCGCTTCCTCGTGCTTCTTTCTATCGACTTCGAAAACATACTTGGCTGTGTAGAACTGTGCGTTACCGCTGGTCTCCATATCCAAATCGAACTGAGGTTGTCCCGTTTGTGCACCCGTCACATTTAGGAATCCAATGAAGCTCTGGTAGATTCTCTTCAGCTCGGGCTTCATTTTCGGATCTTTGAGTTTAGCTACGAGAGCAAAGCCAGGCAGCTTGATCGCCGGGACCGGATCGTCATCATTAAAGACCTGCCGCGAGGCGACCAAGCGCATTTCGGGCTCGAGCATCCCCAGAATGTCTTCGCCGAAGTCGCGACCAGAGAACAATGTAGTCAGTGTGTTGTCAGCCTGAGCCAGTTGATCATTGACTTGTTGGTCAAACAGGTCGCCAGCCCGCAGCCACATCTGCGACACGTTCCGGTAGGCGCTGACACTTCCCAGTGTTCCAGTCGGCATCAACATTGGCAAAGCTTGTCCACTGCCATCGGGTCCTGCAAAAAACTCTCGTGATTTCCCTAGCCAAGCCTTGTCGTGAGGAGTCGAAGCTTGAACTTTTATGTTAGTTGACATGGCTTAACACTTGG
>CAYWNG010000040.1:15132-19840 GCA_964458685.1 uncultured Pirellulaceae bacterium | reverse complement strand
ACATTGCGCCATTGAATTTCGCCACCGTGCGTTTGCAACTGGATCTTACCCTTGGCGGCCAAAGGCTTGAGACGATCTTTGTCCCAGTAGTTTTCCATGATGGCATGGTCGACAACCATCTTGTCGTTCAGCCAAACGCTGGTGCGAGAACCGACTTGAAGGATACGGAACGAGTTCCATTCGCCAAACGCCTTGTCTGCAAGGACGAGTGGATCTTTACCAGCGGTACCGGGAGAATTGTTCCACAGCCCGCCGCTACCTTTGTCGGCACCTAGTTTGAATTTGTCTTGTTCGGTGAAGTCCCAAATCTGAACTTGAGGCGTACCACGCAGGTAGATACCGCTATCTGCTTTGGCGACTGTTTTGTATTCGATCAGCAGTTCGATATCGCCATAGTCTTTATCCGTTGTTAGATAGACCCCATGTCCGTCGTTGACAAGTGCATTGTCCTTGACGGTCCAGTGCTTACGCATGTCGTCGTTCCACTGAGCCTGCTTGGCTTCGTCGACAACTTCTTTGGGATCTAAGTGAGGGCAACCATGCCAGCCAGCGAGATCCTTGCCGTTGAAAAGTGCTGAAAAGCCTGGTGGAGGTTGTTGAGCCCAGGCAGCCGGCGCAAACAAGCTGGTCAAAAGAAATAGGCAAGTGGGCAAGCAAACGCGAGATCGCATGAAAGGGTCCTTGGGTGGGATTCAACGAGTCAGGTAGGGAAATCGGTTGGGCGAACTCCAATTATACACCGTCTCCCAAGACTTGCAGCGACTGAATTAGAGCTCGTCAACTGCGAGAACTCTGCCGTACACCACGAGCACACCGACAATCCGCAACGCAAATGGGCTCGAATTCCTTCCCGGCTTCGGTTAGAATCTGGCCTCCGACATCGACCCAAGTCACCCCAAGGGAACTAGAATCCTTCGGGAGTATCTGATTCTTGGCACTTCGACGAAGGAATTCTTTGAAATCTCGAGAACGGATGGATGGCCGAGCGGTTTAAGGCACCGGTTTTGAAAACCGACGTAGGGAAACCTACCGGGGGTTCGAATCCCTCTCCATCCGCTTCTCTTTTTCTTGAGCCGACGTAGGGCGTGTGAAGTGAGCCTTTCGCGAGTTCGGCTATCGCAAAAAAAGCGGTTTGATGGCCAATTAAATCGTCACACAAAGTTGGTCGGCGAACACAACACGCCATTTGCAGCGAGCAACTTTCCACAAACAGGTCTACTCGATACGCTCATCACGCATTGCCTCACATAAAACCTTGCACCAAGTACATCGTCGATCCGCCAATTGTCCATCCGCGGAACACACCATTGGTATCTGGGGTAACTTGTTTGCGGGATGGTCGTACGGGGCACATGGCGTGTTACGTTCGCGGACTTACCTTGTGCGAAGATTTACCTTCCAACATGCCGTTCCTTTGCGCATAGCGAACGATTGCTTGGCTCACTTCACACGCCCTACGAATACTACGAATCCATTCATTCCAATTCGAGGGTTTCAATGTGCTTCGGACACTGCTGGCCCCAATGCGACGAATAATGCCCGCTCAAGACATATCGGTGATATGTTGAATGAGGCCACAGTGATGGATGAGCGACGTAACCATGCTTCACAGGGTTGAAATGAATGTAATCAAAGTGATTCTCTAAATCATCTTCATCTCGAATGACATGCTCCCAAAAGCGAGGTTGCCAAATTCCTCGATATCCGCGGGATCGAGCCGATTCGGTCACCACCTCTTCATGGCCACCTGCAGCAAGCCAAGTCGTCGTAAACCTGTCTTTGATGGACTTCAGCCTTTTTGAGAAGTCATCGTCGTTTGGTGGCAAACTCCAAAGACAATGAAAGTGATCGGGCAGCACAACCGACGCAATATTCGTGAACGTTAAGTTGGCTTGCGTCTTCAACCACGAATCTCTAAGCATGTTCACAGCCGAGGTTTCTTTGAAGAATGGATAACGATTGTAAGTCACCACTGTAAAGAAGTAGGTCCCTCCTGGTACAAACCAACGTCGATAAGCAGACATCGATTATGCTCTCCTCGTAGGGTGTGTGCAGCGGATGTGTAACTGACACAGCTCGCCTCAAAAAAACACGTCGAATCGAAGTAATGCGTGTTTCGCCAAGTTTCCATCCGCGGAACACACCATTGGTATCAGGGGTAACTTGTTTGCGGGATGGTCTTACGCGGCACATGGCGTGTTACGTTCGCGGACTTACATTGTGCGAAGATTCAATTGTCCAACATAACGTTTTTTGTGCGTGCCGAACTCGCCAAAGGCTCACTTCACACGCCCTACAGCTACAGCCCTACAGGACGATCTGCTTGATGGCTTCGATCAATTGCTGCGGATTGTCGCGCCATGGAATTTCGGAGCTAGACTTGTCGGCCAAATTCTTGACTTGGCAGGTCCCTGCATCCAGCTCGTTCGATCCAGCTACCAAAGCGACTTGAAAGCCACGTTGATCGGCGTACTTGAGCTGCACTCCGACCTTCTTAGCTTCGGGATAGAGTTCTGCTCCAATACCTGCCGCGCGAACGATCTTGGCTAGCTGAAGATAGTCGTGCAGTCGATCGGCGTCGAAGTAAACGACCAACACGGGTGCTGGTGTTCGAACGGGAGCGATCATCCCTAACGTTTCCATCGCAGCTAGCAGTCGATCCAAGCCTAAAGAAGCACCGATGCCTGGCAAGTGCTGCTTGGTGTACAGCCCCGCAAGGTTATCGTAACGGCCTCCAGAACAGATACTGCCGATACTAGGAAGCTGTCCCAAGGTGGTTTCGAAGATCACACCGGTGTAGTAGTCGAGTCCACGAGCGATCGACACGTCCAAGCGATAACGCTCCGCGGGAACTCCACTGGCTTTTAAGGCTTGGCAAATCTGACGCAATCTTTGGACGCCTTCTTCGCCTTTAGCACTGCCTTGGACCAGCGCGTCGACTTGCGAGAGAATCGCATCCGTATCGCCACTAACATCCGCCAGCTTCAGCACTTGCTCGGCAGCCTCGGCTGGTATGCCACTGGCTTGTTGCATCTCGGCAAGCACTGCATCGCGACCGATTTTGTCCAGCTTGTCCAACGAGCGAAGCACGGGAACCGATTTCTCAGCTAGCCCAAGCTTCTCAAGCAGTCCGCTCAACACCTGCCGATTGTTGATTCGCAATTGGAACTGATCGATGCCAATCTCCAATAGCAGTTCGTGAATCACCAAAGCGGTCTCGATGTCGGCAACGACCGACTCGGTACCAATCGTGTCGAAGTCACACTGGACGAATTCACGATAGCGACCTGCCTGCGTGTTTTCGCCGCGCCATACCGGTGCGATGTGGTACCGTTTGAAAGGTGTACCAAGCTTGCTGATGTGCTGAGCCACAAAACGCGCGAGAGGGACTGTCAAATCGAATCGCATGCCCACCGGACGCTTGCCATGATCGATGAAGTGGTAGAGCTGGCGATCGGTCTCTTCGCTTCCCTTGCCCGTAAGAATTTCCAGGTGTTCGAGGGCGGGCGTATCGATAGGACTAAAGCCATAGCGACGATAAACGCGTCGGGCCGTCTCCATAATGGCCTCGCGAGGCATCATGGTCTCAGGCAAATAATCGCGGAAGCCCTTAAGCGTTCGGGGTTCGATCAGGTTTGACAAAGCTAATTCTCAAGTAAGCGTTTTGCTGCATTTTGCTGGCATCAAAGCTCGAAAGCGAACTCTGCCAGAAGAAGAGTGTATAAGTCGAGTCCGAAGGTTCAAGGCCAAGCGCAGCACAAAGCGGGCGGGCAGCCCGCGCACCCCTGGCCTCGGTTCTGCGGCCAAATGCTCGCAGTTTCAGCTAGGACTACTGGATAGACACCAATTTGCACGCCGAGAATGCAAATTCTAGGGAAAAACTGTCAAATCTGGCCCTTACTCTTTTTCGGTCTCAAGCATAAGATGCTCGGTGTACAGTAGCCGCCCTTCGAGAAATCTATCATGACCAGTGAAAAATACTCTGACTACTCCAAGATGATCGACCACTCGCTGCTCATGCCGACAATGACGCAGCAAGTGCTTGAAGATGGCTGCAAGCTAGCGGTAGCTTATGATGTGGCCAGCGTTTGCATCATGCCATATTACTTGCGACGTTGCGCCGAGATTTTGACTGGATCAACAGTCCAGCCCAGCACTACTATCGGCTTCCCTCACGGCGGTCATACGACTGCGATTAAGCGAGCCGAATCGCTGCAAGCGATTGAAGATGGGTGCCAAGAGCTTGATATGGTCGTCAACATTAGCCAAGTTCTTTCCGGAAATTGGGGCTATGTTACCGACGACATCGCCGCAGTCATCGAAGTGGCGCATGCGGCAGGTCGTAAGGTCAAGGTGATCTTCGAGAATTGCTACTTGAACGACGATCAAAAGCGAAAGCTCTGCCACATCTGCACCGACCTCAAGGCGGACTGGGTGAAGACCAGCACAGGTTACGGAACCGGTGGAGCGACCATCGAAGACCTACGTCTAATGGTCGAATCGGTGGGTCCTGGTATTCAAGTCAAGGCCGCGGGAGGCGTGCGCGACTTTACTAAGCTACGCGAGGTGCGTGCTCTGGGTGTCACGCGATGTGGAGCCAGCGCCACCAAGACGATGCTCGATGAAGCCCGAGCTGCTCTTGGCCTTTCCCCGATTGTCTTCGACGGCCAAGCCGTTTCAGCCAAAGGCTATTAATAACGCTCTCGTT
>CAYWNG010000040.1:8690-15032 GCA_964458685.1 uncultured Pirellulaceae bacterium | reverse complement strand
GCTTTTTTCTTTCCGCTCTTCCGCTTCGGTAGCTCGCTCGCTTGAAGCTCGAATTTCGACTATGATATTGTCTTGGTGACTGACCTTGATTGCTCTGAAATCAAGGCCTAACCACCAGTACCACCTCCTCGCCTTCCCCACCTTTGTACGCCGCGATCGCTGACTGCGTAAAGAAAAAACCCCACCCACGCTGTTTGCAATCTGCTGCGCACTCCTACCTAAGAAGATTGAGGTCTTGATCCATGACTTCAAATATCCGCACACGATTAGCGGTAAGTTCGTTGCTTCTGTGCGCTTGCTTGGCAGCATCGACACACGCGCAAGTCGCTGAACTTCAACCGCGTATTTTTAGACCGGGCGAGACGACCAAGCTCACGCTCACCGGCAAGGAACTGGACAAGTCGCTCAGGCTGATCACTTCGCGCGTTGGCATCGCAACCAAGATCGAATCGGCCACCGCTGAACAAGCGATTGTCGAATTGAGCGTCCCAGCCGATGCGATGCCAGGACCGATGGGCATCTGGACCGCAACGCATTCGACCACCAGCGATCCATGGATCGTCATCGTCGATGATCTTCCGGCGACACCTCGGGACGCAAACAACACCACCCGCCAAACGGCACAGCAGATCACGACACAAACGGCCATTGCCGCGACTAGCCGTGGAGCTCTAAGCGACTTCTATCGATTTCAAGTCGAAGCTGGCAAGACGCTCTCCTTTGAGATTCACACTCAGTCGTTGCACTCGCCGATGGATCCGCTGCTCAAGCTGACCACGCTGGATGGACAACTGCTCAAGTCAGCCGATGAGGATGGAGCGAGCCCCGATGTGCGATACAGCTATCGATTCGAACAAGCCGGTGACTTCATTCTCGAAGTCTTGGACAGCCGCTATGCCGCTGGCGGAAGTTACCATTTGCGCGTTGGTGACTTTCCAGTACTCGCCAACGCTCAACCGATGGCAATACAGCGAGGCCAATCCGCGAAGCTTCAATTCCAAACGATCGATGGCAACGCTACCGAAGAGCGTGAGGTCGCTGTCCCAGTCGATTCACTCGACAGCACTCTCTATGTCGCAACCAAGCGTGCTGGCGGTAGTTCGTCCGCGTGGCTACCAATTCGCGTTGCCGATGTACCGATTCATTCGAGCGTTGCTGCAAACACTCAGGCTCTATCACTGCCAGTTGGAATCAGTGGATGTCTCAAAGAGAAGGGCACCGTAGATACGTACTTGCTGCAAGGCATCAAAGATCAGACGATGCGTCTCAGCTCATACACGCGCAGCCTTGGCAGTCCAGCATTGCTCAAGATGCAGCTTCTCAATGCGGCTGGCGCTAAAGTTGCCGAAACAGCGATCGCCAAAGATGACGAATGGTTCTTTGACTACAAATTCACCGACGATGCAGCCTACACGCTGAAAGTCACGGACCTGCTCGGACGTGGTGGTGCACAGTTCGGATACTTCGTAGAAGTAAAGCCCGTCGAGCCGTTCTCACTGGCACTCAAGGGCGACGCCAAAACACTGTCGCGGTTTTTGATGGATGCGGTACGCGGCTGCGCAGCAATTCCGCTCAACGTGAAGCGCACTGGATACGAAGGTGAAATTGAACTAGAGCTCACCGCTCACCCTTCCGAGGCCGCCAAGCTAACGGGACTCAAGATTCTCAATCCCACGATTCCAGCAGGAGCCAAAGAAGCTCGCGTGTTGATCACGGTGAGCGAAGGCTGGAGCGCCGAGCAACTTTCGTCGCTGCAATTGATCGGTCGATCGAAGGCACAGCCAGCTCATGTCAGCCAAACAACTCAGCTAGACATTCAGCGACTGGCAAAGCCTTTCATACCGTACCCGCAAAGCTGGAGCAGCAGCCGTTTTGTACTCGCAGGTAAAGCGGCCATCGATCCGCTGTTTGCTCTCGATGATCAAGCACCGCTGAAGCTGGCTCGACATCTTCCCGAACAACCCGCGACGATGACACTCAAGCGGATCAACGCCGAATTCAAAGCGGGCGTCACGGTGCTTACGGAAAAGTTACCCGCTGGTTTTGCCGCGAATGTAAAGGCAGACAAAGACAGCTTCGCTACAACCATCACGCGAACGGAACCCAGCAACGCCGCTAACGAGTTCAGCGAAGTTGAGTTTCTTTTGTACGCCGAACATGCTGGACAAGGCTTCCTGCAATCGGCCAAGATGCCGATCCAGTGGTTTGATCCATTGAAAGTCCGTCTTGATTTGCCTAAGACCATTATCGCTGGATCAACGATCACAGCGACGATCTCCGTTGAACGCGCGATTGCAGCTCAACCGATTACTGTCAGTTGGCAGAACGTACCCGCAGGTGTTCAACTACCCGAAAAAGTTGTTATCGCCGCCGATCAGACATCGGCTACCTTTGACTTGAACGTGAGCAAAGATTTTCCTTCGGGCCCTTTGCAGTTGAACATGCTGGTGTCCAGCAAATCTTCGGAGAAAGACTTTTCTTTCGCGACTTCATCAACATCCGGTTCGGTTATTCCTTCGCCGGCAAGCGTTCAAGCCTTCCCTCCCAGCATCGCACTCGACTCTGGCAAGGCTAAGCGACAACTGGTCATCACGGGCCTAGATGTAAGCAACGTGCCAAGCGACTGGACCTCGTTGGCACAAATTGTTTCCTTGAATCCGGCGATCGCTGAAGTCCAAGGTACCGTCGTCTATCCCAAGTCCGATGGAGAAACTCAGATTCGCGTGCGAGTCGGTGGAATCGAACAGTTGATTCCAGTCAAAGTGAGCAATCACGCAAATCTTCCTCGCACCGACTTTGAATCAGAAGTTCTAGTCGCGCTCAGCAAGCAGGGCTGCAACGCGGGAGCTTGCCACGGATCGCCAAGCGGCAAAGGCATGTTTCGCTTGTCGCTACGAGCCTTCGATCAAAAGCTCGATGAACTAACGCTGATTCGTGAAGACTTCGGCCGTCGCATCAACACGGTCGACCCCGAGCAAAGCTTGTTGTTGCTCAAACCGCTGATGAAAGTTGGTCATGGTGGCGGCAAGCAGATTCGCAAAGAAGACGTCGCTTACAAAGTCCTGACCAATTGGATTCGCGAAGGCGGCAAGGCTGACCCTGCCGGCGTTGCGAGATGCGTACGCTTAGAAGTGTTTCCTAATGAGCGACGAACGCTTGCGGCCACGGGTGGATCACAACAATTGGCTGTGATTGCACACTTTGGCGATGGCTCGCAGCGCGACGTTACCGAGCTGTGTGCCTACGAGTCTTCGAATCAACAAGTCGCAACAATCGATGCCAACGGGCGAGTTTCGGCGAAGAGTCGCGGTGAAGCGGTTGTCCTGGTTCGATTTTTAGAGCACATCGAGTCGGTTCGCTTGATGTGCATCGATCCCAATCCACAGTTCCAATGGCAGTCACCGACACCGAACAACTTCGTCGATCAATTGGTCTACGACAAGCTTCGTAGCATGCAATACTTGCCAGCCGATGTCTGCAGCGATTCCGAATTCCTTCGCCGCGCGCACTTGGATGTGATTGGCGTTCTACCCACCGTCGACGAGACGCGATCCTTCCTTGGCGATGCTAGTCCTGATAAACGAGCTAAGCTCGTCGACGCTCTGCTGGCGCGTCCCGAGTACGCCAAGTTCTGGGCGCTGAAGTGGGGCGACTTACTGAAGCTGACTAATAAGTTGGTGGGCAACGACGCGGTCTACAAATACCATCGATGGCTTGAGGATGCGATCTCCAGCGACATGCCTTACGACCAGTTTGCAAGGCAGTTGATTACGGCGAGTGGAAGTACGCTGGCCAATCCACCAGCCAACTTCTATCGAACCGCAACCGATATGAATGAATGCGTCGAGACGATCTCGCAAGTCTTCATCGGTGCCCGACTGCAATGCGCGAAGTGCCACAACCATCCGTTTGAACGATGGACTCAGGACAACTACTACGGTCTTGCTGCCTTCTTCAATCGCGTTGGTCGTCGAGAAACATTGCGTCCCGGCGAGATGTTCATCTACGCGGGCGACTCAGGCGAAGTCACGCAACCACGAACTGGCCAGCAGATGAAACCATGGCTACCCTCGCAAGGCAGCATCGACCCGCCAGCCGACCGTGATCGTCGCGAATTGTTCGCCGACTGGCTGATTCAATCTGGTAATCCTTACTTCGCCAAGATTGGTGCCAATCGAGTTTGGAGCCACCTGTTTTCGCGTGGAATCATCGATCCCGTCGATGATTTTCGCGATTCCAATCCGCCCGTGAACGAACCTCTGCTGGATGCTCTGGCTCAGGACTTTCAATCGCATCAGTACTCAACAAAACACCTCCTGCGAACGATCCTCAATAGCAAGACGTATCAAGCGGCCTATCAACCTACCGCCGCCAATCGCGACGATACGCTCTACTTCTCGCATCAACAACCACGACTGCTCAAGGCTGAACAGTTGCTGGATGCGGTGAATCATGTTACTGGCATCGCGCAGGTGTTTGGTTCGTTGCCTGCGGATTGGAAAGCCACGCAACTGCCAGCGCCGGATTTGGTGAAGGTGGACTTCCTAAAAGTCTTCGGACAACCCGAGCGTAGTACGGTCTGTGCTTGCGAGCGCAGTAGCGATTCGAACCTGGCGATGGCTATCGAGCTCTTCAATGGCCCGTTGATTCACGAGCGACTGCGAGATCCGAACAATCGATTCCGAAAGGCTCTGGCCGCCGGAGCAACCCAAGAAGCGGTGCTCGACGAACTTTACTTAGCTGCTCTATGTCGACTGCCTAACGAGACCGAACGCAATGCGGCAATCGCGCACCTCAAGCGACGCGAAGACATCGCGGCTGGTTTTGAGGACGTATGCTGGGCCATTATCAACACTGACGAATTTTTGTTTCAGCATTAAGAATCGCCCACAGACATACTTTTCATCTTTCCGCCTTGAACGAAGCAATCATGCACCACAATTTCAGCCGACGAAGAATGCTGCAAAGTTCAGCCGGTGGACTGGGTGCACTCGCGTTAATGGGATTGTTGGCTGAAGAGGCCACGACGAGTGAGTCTTTCAGCGACACATCCAACGACGCTGATCCACTTTCACCCAAGCCTACGCATCATCCAGCGAAGGCCAAGCGTGTCATCTTTCTTTATATGACAGGGGGCGTTTCGCATGTCGACTCGTTTGATCCCAAGCCGCAACTCATCGCAGGCCACGGAAAGCAGATCACCGTCGACAACTGGCAAGGCCGCCCAGGTCAATTCGCTCGATATCTAAAAAAGCCCAACTGGGAGTTTCGTCCTGGTGGTAAGTCGGGGATCGAAGTCAGCGATCTATTCCCACACATTCGCGATGTGGTTGATCATCTGTGCGTGATTCGATCGATGGAGACCAATCACACCAATCACTACGAAAGCACATTGGGTATGCACTGCGGCTCCTGGACCTTCGCTCGTCCGAGTATCGGTGCTTGGGTAAGCTATGGACTGGGAACAGTCAACAAGAATCTGCCTTCGTTTGTCGTCGTGGCTCCGCAAGTTCCCTACGCTGGAGCGCAAACATGGGGAAGCGATTTTCTCCCAGGCTGTCACCAAGGCACACGTTTCATGCCTGGAAACGATCCGGTGCCTGACATTAACCGCCGAGTCGCATCGCAGGAGCTTCAATCACTGGAGCTAGAGCTTTTAGCAACTGAAAATCGTATTCATCAGCAAAGACTGAGCACCGAAGCTGCACTCGAAGCAAGAATTCGCTCGTTCGAAACAGCCTTTGGGATGCAACGCGAAGCGCCCGAGGCGCTCGATCTATCCAGCGAAACCGCAGCAACTTTGGAGATGTACGGATTGCAGCCCGGTCAGACAACGGGATTCGGTTGGCAATGTTTGGTAGCGCGGCGTTTGGCCGAACGAGGCGTGCGATTCATCGAGCTGATCGATGTTGGATCATCGAACAATTGGGACGCTCACGGCGATATGGCCACCCACGCGCCGCTCGCCAAAAACGTCGATCAACCGATTGCAGCGCTCATTCGCGATCTGCATCAGCGAGGAATGTTAGAGGACACGCTAGTCGTTTGGACTACTGAATTTGGTCGCACACCTTATCACGAAACGGCCGGACATGCAGGCCGTGAACATCATCATCAAGTCTTTTCGTCTTGGATGGCCGGCGGCGGAATTAAGCCAGGAATGACATGGGGCTCTTCGGATGAGTTTGGTATCGGTGTCGGCGAGAATCGTGTCCACGTTCACGACCTGCATGCCACCATCTTACATTTATTGGGCATCGATCATCAGAGACTCACCTTCCGCCACGCCGGCCGCGACTATCGTCTAACCGACGTCGAAGGCAATATCGTTAGAGAGATTCT
>CAYWNG010000040.1:5178-8590 GCA_964458685.1 uncultured Pirellulaceae bacterium | reverse complement strand
TCGCTACGTTTGCGGCCTTCTATAACAAGCAGTCGCCTGCGGCTTGCCGTTAAACAATTTCACGCCTACCCAATCTGACAGGAAGCATGCAGTCGCCTGCGGCTTGCCGTTAAATGACTGCACGCCTAATCTTCCTGACTGGAAAGATAACTGAAGGCTAATCGCAATTCGCCGTAGTCGTACTTAGCTCCAAAGTGCGTCTTGGCTTCTGAGAGTGTGGCAGTGGGATTCGCTTTGCGGTAGCTCAAGATGTCGTCGAGCTTCTCTTGAGGTAGCAATCGAAGAATGTCCAACTGCTTCTCTTCGACAAAGTAGGCTAGGTGCGATTGAATTGTGCTGGGACTCAGACCTCGCTCCTTGGCGATCTCCACGATCGACTTACCGGCTTGAAACATCGCCAACGAGATGTCACGTGTCCCCATACCGCGGCCGCCGTTGGGCAGATCTGACCTGTTGGCTGAGCTACCGATGGGTATTTGATTCTCTTCGCAGTATTTTCTAATGATCGCTTCGATATCTGAACCGTAAAGATCCAGACGTTTCTTGGCAATGCCATGGATTTTGCGTATCGCCTTTTGGCTCGTAGGCAAAGTAATCACCAATTGCCGAAGCGATTCGCTGATGAGCACTGACCTTGGCGAGATGCCTTGCTTGTCGGCCATCTCTCGTCGATACTCCAACAGTTGAGCGTACAGCTTGGGATGTGGCACGCCTTCAGGAATTGCCTCCTCCGGCGCGTAACTCTTCATCGAGCGATTAAAGTCAAGTTCCGCGTCAAACTGTGCTCTTTTATAAGCGGCTGTTGAAAAACCGTTACGACAGGCGGAGAAACTGGCTCGCTTCACAAACAACTGACGAAGCAATTGCTCACACTGCGAGCTAACCAACTTTAGCACAGCTTGATTGTCCGTAAGCTTGGGTATCTTGCCGGCCTCAGCGATCAATCCATCCAGCTTTTCGTTGAAGTAGCCGACGGCTTTCACGATTCGCTGACGCAGTTCAGAATTCTCCTCTGGAAGGCCATCTTGCTGAAAGTAGGCCTTCAACTGTGGACGAAACTTATCGGCGATCGCGGTGAGTGCCTCATGCGAAGCACGAGCCAAACCGCAAACCTGTTCGTAGGCCTCGATGCTCAACGTACTTTGCTGCTCGTGGTAAGTTCGCCGCATTTGACTCAGAATCTTATCGATCGCATCAAAACTAAAGAGATCTTCGATCAATCGCTGTTGGTACTCACTTTTAGCTTGTCGGACTTGGCCTTCGGTCGGAGCATTGCGTTCAGCTTCGGCGCTGTAGCTCTTAACCACCGGGTCAGTGATGACACTTGAGTAATCGATTCTCGATCGAAGCACGATCCCTTCAAAGCTGGTGCAACGGCTGAGGGCTACGTAGACTTGACCATGCGCAAATGCAGCCTGTGCGTCGATGATCGCGCGCTCAAAAGTAAGACCTTGACTCTTGTGGATCGTGATCGCCCATGCCAGCTTTAGTGGATATTGGACGAAAGTTCCCAGCACTTGCTCTTCGATCTCTTTCGTCGTTTCATTCAGCGAGTATTTGACGTTCTTCCACTCATCGGGAACAACGAAGATGTCTGAAGCATCGCCTGGGCAGCGAACGCGAATCGCGTCGTCGTCGATCTCGACAATCTGGCCAATCTTGCCATTGAAGTAACGCTTCTCGGGCTGTACGTCGTTTTTAACGAACATTACCTGCGAGCCCTTTTTGAACTCCAGCTTTTCTTCAGTTGGATAAGAGCTCGCTGGAAAATCGCCAGTGATAGTAGCCTGAAACACGATCGGCTTGCCGGGTAACCTTGCTAAGTTTTGCGTGTTGATCTCTAGCGCAGCAGCGTTCGTGGCGGTTAATGTGATGTAGGGTTCTTCAACGGACGGTCGGAAGTTGGGCACATAACGACTGTTGAGCTTATGAAGTGTGGCTTCATCCAATCGATTGTCGCGGACCTTGTTAAGCAGTTCGATGAAGGTCGAGTCAGATTGACGATAGATGTGCTTGAGTTCAATCGAGACGTACGGAATCTTCTTGAGCGCTAAGCTGCCAAAGAAGTAAGGCGTTGAGTAGTACCGCTGTAGCATTGGCCAGTCCTCCTGCTTCACTACAGGCGGCAATTGATGCAGATCGCCAATCATCAACAACTGGACGTTTCCAAAAGGCCGATCATCATTGCGAAAGTACCTTAGCGCATCATCGACGGCGTCCAATAGATCCGCTCGGACCATGCTGATTTCGTCGATCACCAAAAGATCAAGGCTGCGAATGAGATTCAACTTCTGCCGTGCGACCTTCCGATTCTCTTCGCGCCGGTGACCTTCTGGGATATGCAATCCAAACGGAAGCTGGAACAACGAGTGAATCGTCATGCCGCCAGCATTGATTGCCGCTACACCTGTCGGAGCCACAACCGCCATCCGCTTTCCGCCCTCCGCCTTAACTTTGCGAAGAAACGTCGTCTTACCACTGCCTGCCTTGCCAGTTAGAAAAACGCTCGTCGATGTCTCGCGAACATAGTCGAAGGCTAATTCAAGCTGTGGGTTGGTTTGAAGGCTCATGGATTTCTCGGATGCGGCATACTCGGCTTCGCATGGCAAGGGTACAAGGATAAGTCAGTGCAACTATTGGCCGTCAGTTGTTCGATTCGAATGCCGTACGAACTTGCCCGAAGGCTAAACTAGTCGGCGGACTACCAATATTCGATTGTTTAGCATTTTACTATGAAATCTCGCTCGCTTGAGCTTCGACCAGCAGGACTTTATTGCTCAGGAGGCGACTTCTATGTCGATCCGTGGCTACCGGTCGATCGCGCGGTGATCACTCACGCTCACAGCGACCACGCGCGGCCTGGTTCAAAACACTATCTGTGCTCCAGCGATTCCGTCAGGCTGCTCCAAGATCGCTTGGGAAGCGACATTTCGGTAACGGGACTTTCATACAACCAAACTCAGTCCATCGGTTCAGCGCAAGTCTCACTTCATCCAGCAGGCCACATCCTGGGATCAAGTCAAGTTCGCATCGAACATCAGGGCCACGTCACTGTAATCAGCGGCGACTTCAAACGCGAGGCCGACCACACCTGCACTGCCTTTGAACCGATCCAAGCCCATACACTCATCACCGAATCGACCTTTGGCTTACCCATCTTTCGTTGGCCAGAAATTGAGCTCACCGCTTCGCAGATCAACGCTTGGTGGCGCAGCAATCAAGCTAAGGGAATGACGAGCATCCTTTACGGTTATGCCCTAGGAAAATCGCAGCGTGTACTCAGCTTGCTCGATGCGTCGCAAGGCCCAATCTTTATTCATGGAGCCCTTCAACGACCTAACGATGCGTACCGAACTGCTGGCATCGAACTTCCCGATACTCAATTGATTAGTCAAGCTCCACCCAAAACAGA
>CAYWNG010000040.1:0-5168 GCA_964458685.1 uncultured Pirellulaceae bacterium | reverse complement strand
AGACTGGTCGCAAGCTATCGTACTTGCCGTCCCCAGCGCTCACGGGACAACATGGCTGAATCGCTTTCGCAATCGCTCGACGGCGTTGCTGTCTGGCTGGATGCAAGTCCGAGGAAGTCGTCGTCGCCGCGCGGTCGATCGAGGCTTTGTCATCTCGGATCATGCAGACTGGTCCGCGCTGATTCAAACAGTTCACGACACCCAACCGGAAGAGGTCTTCGTAACGCATGGCTTCGCGGACACCTTTAGCCGTCACTTGCGAGACATTGGGCTCAACGCGGCAGCGATACCTACGCATTTTATTGGTGAGTCTTCGGAAGGTGCTGAGGACTTAGATTCAGCAAAGACAATTCAGCCCGAGAGCGACACTGATGGCTCCACAGACTTGAAGCCGAGTCGTGCTGAAGCATCAAGCGACGATGTAAGCGAGACATCCAACATGGATGAGCCTACCACATGAGAGAATTTGCTGCTCTCTACCGAGCCATCGACGAAACGACCAAGACCAATCGTAAGCTAGAGGCGATGCGCGATCACTTTCGATCGGCCGCTTCGGATGATGCCGCTTGGGCAGTGTTCTTTTTATCAGGCGAGCGATTTAAACGGGCTGTCTCGTTCAAGACGTTAAGGCAATGGTCGACTTCCGCAAGCGGTATCTCGGACTGGCTATTCGAAGAGAGCTACAACTGGGTCGGAGATCTAGCTGAAACCATTTCGCTCGTCGTACCATCTCCAGCTACCACGACGGATGGGACTCTCACCGAATGGGTTCAGGAACGTATCCAACCCTTGCGAGACCTTTCTCCAGAAGATCAGATTGCAAAACTGCAGGACAGCTGGAATTTGCTTGGTCCCGATGAACGCTTTATCTTTCTCAAGCTGATCACTGGCGGCTTGCGAGTCGGCGTGAGTAAACGCTTAGTCGTGCGCGCCATCGCCGACGCCTTTGAAGTTCCAACGGAGTGGATCGCTCATCGACTAACCGGGACGTGGCTACCTACAATCGAAGCCTTCGATGCTCTCAAGCGACCCGGTGGTCTAGTACAGCTACCTTCGCAGCCCTATCCATTCTGCTTAGCTCATCCGTGTGATTCCGACGCACAAACAATTGGCGACCGAGCCGAGTTTCAAGCGGAATGGAAATGGGACGGCATCCGCGCACAATTGATTCGTCGCGGCGGCGAGACATTCTTATGGACTCGTGGCGAGGAGCGTGTTGAACAACGTTATCCCGAAGTGATCGCCGCGGCCAGTGCTCTTCCCGATGGTACCGTTTTGGATGGTGAACTGCTGGCGTGGCGAGACCAATTGCCTCTCCCGTTCGCCGAACTTCAGAAGCGAATCGGACGCAAGCAGGTGACCGCGAAGATTCTTCAGCAGATCCCAGTGAGCTTTATGGCTTACGACTTGCTCGAATGGGAAGGTCGCGATGTGCGAGATCAGCCTCTTTTCACTCGACGGCATCTACTTGAACAAGCGGTTTCAAAGTCTGAGTTGCGGCTATCCTCAATACTGATCGAAGCGAATTGGTGTGAACTAGCGGAGGTTCGTAAGTCCAGTCGCAAGATTGGCGCTGAGGGATTGATGCTCAAGCGACTGGATAGCACTTACCAAAGCGGCCGAGTTCGCGGATCATGGTGGAAATGGAAGATTGAGCCACTGACGATTGATGCCGTTTTGGTTTACGCTCAGAAGGGGCATGGCAAGCGCTCTAGTCTATTCACAGACTACACCTTTGCTCTTTGGGATGGCGATCAGTTGGTGCCTTTCGCCAAGGCTTACTCGGGGTTGACGGACCAGGAGATTCGGCAAGTCGATCGCTTCATCAAAGCCAACGTGAAGGAGAAGTTCGGCCCAGTTCGAAGCGTTGTTCCATCGCTGGTAATGGAATTGGCTTTCGAGAACATCCAGCTTTCCAATCGTCACAAGAGTGGCTTTGCTGTTCGCTTTCCACGCATCGTTCGTTGGCGACAAGATAAGCTGGCCGATAGCGCCAACAGCGTCGAAGACTTGAAGAAATTGATCGAAACGCATGGAATTTGAGTGGTAAAATTGAGCCCAGTAAAAAATCCTAATCGGACGAAGAAACAGGAGAGCGAGCCATCGAAGCCTGCTGCTCAATCCGGTTTAAAGCGAGTTGACGATTGGTTCCAACAGAAAGGATGGACCTCCTTTCCATTTCAACGTACCTGTTGGAAAAGTTATCGAGCTGGCCAGGACTTCTTGCTGCATTCAACCACTGGCAGCGGCAAAACTCTAGCCGCTTGGCTTGGGCCGGTCTCGCAATTCATCGATGATCCAACTGAAGGACCAGGATGGACTCGCAAGCGAGGCAAACCACCCGCGCCGCCGTTGACCGTCCTGTGGATCACTCCCTTGCGATCCTTGTCGGCGGATACTGAGGCATCGCTTTGGCAACCGATCGAAGAGCTCAACCTACCTTGGACAATTCAGCGTCGCACTG
This sequence comes from uncultured Pirellulaceae bacterium, assembly GCA_964458685.1. Lineage (GTDB taxonomy): Bacteria > Planctomycetota > Planctomycetia > Pirellulales > Pirellulaceae > Aureliella. The sequence goes on along the minus strand of CAYWNG010000040.1, from coordinate 2,704 downwards.
GTGATTCGTCGGCGTCGATGAAAGCGGGGCAACGGAAGCAACTTCCCACCGCGCTGATCACCACGCCGGAGAGTTTACTGCTTCTGCTTTCTTACCCCGAAGCGAAAGAGAACTTTCGATACCTCAAGATGATCGTGGTCGACGAATGGCATGAACTTCTAGGAACCAAGCGCGGTGTACAGACAGAGCTAGCGCTGTCGTGGCTATCCAGCATTACCCCCGACGCGGTCCGTTGTGGGTTGAGCGCGACGTTGGGGAATACTCAGCAAGCTCTGGAGGTTCTTTGCGGCATGGGACGCACTCGGCCGCGTTCTTGTATCGAAGGCCGCTCCGATAAGTCGGTCGTGGTCGAAACCGTGCTGCCTCAAACTATTGAGCGATTTCCATGGGCGGGTCATCTGGGAATTAGCATGGTTACGCCAGTCGTTCAGGCCATCGATCGCGCGCAGTCGAGCCTAGTCTTTACGAACACACGCAATCAAACGGAACAGTGGTATCGACACCTACTGCACGCGCGGCCCGACTGGTCTGACATTATTGCCTTGCACCATGGTTCACTAGATGCTTCGGTTCGCAAATGGGTTGAGGAATCGTTGCGAGCTGGCAAGCTCAAGGCGGTCGTGTGTACCAGCAGCTTGGACCTGGGTGTCGATTTCTCAGCCGTTGATCAAGTGATTCAAGTCGGCAGCCCCAAAGGCGCGGCGAGGCTGCTTCAACGCGCAGGACGTAGTGGTCATAGCCCAGGAGCGACCAGCCGCTTGCTGTTTGTTCCGACTCATGCCTTCGAACTAGTTGAGTTGGCCGCGGCGAAACAGATTGTCTCCAAGCAACTTCAGAAGCAGCGTCAGAAAAAGTCTAAGAAGTTGGAGCAGGAAAAGAGCGGCATCAAGGCTCCTGAGCTTCACGAGCCTACCGACTCCCTGCTCGAGACGCGGCAGCCTCTGCATGCGCCTATCGATTGCTTGACCCAACACGCAGTCACACGAGCCCTACCAGAACCTTACACTCGCGAGCAATTGCGAGAGGAATTGCTACGCACCTTTACCTATCGAAGCCTAACGGACGAAGAGCTCGACTGGGCGTTGCGTTTTGTAGTGCACGGCGGCGACTCGCTCCGTGCGTATCCCGATTTTCATCGCGTAACGTCTAGCGATGGTCTCTATCATGTTACCGATCCAAAAGTCGCTCGACTTCATCGTATGGCTATGGGAACCATCGCTGGCGATTTGGTGATGCAGGTGAAGTACGCCAGCGGTCGCACTTTGGGAACTGTCGAAGAGAGCTACATCGCAAAGATCAAACCCGGCGATTGCTTCCAGTTTGCCGGAAAGACGCTAGAACTAATCATGACTCGCGAAGGAGCTGCGATTGTCCGAAAGTCAAAAAAGCAGCCGAACACGACGCCGCGATGGAATGGTGGTCGCATGCCGCTGTCATCACAATTGGCCTCGCAAGTTCGCGATTGTCTTGATGCGGTCGCTAAAAGAAAACTGTCGGGACATGAGATTCAGGGCCCAGAGCTACAGAGTTTAGAGCCAATATTTGATCTCCAGTCACGGTGGAGCATCATTCCCGAACACGGCGTTCTGCTCGTCGAATCGTTTCATATGCGCAGCCATTACTACACTTGCATCTATCCTTTCGAAGGACGTTTGGTCCACGAAGGACTTGGCGCTCTTGCGGCTTGGCGCTACGCGCAGCGATACTCAGTGACGCTCTCGATCTCGGTCAACGACTATGGATTCATGCTGCAAAGCACTCAACCGCTACAGCTCGATGAAGCACTCATACGTAGTCTTTTCGACAGTCAGTCTCTCGTCGATCATCTCAACAACAGTTTGAATTTGACCGAGCTAGCCAAGCGACAGTTCCGTGAAATCGCAAGAATCTCTGGGCTAATTCATCCGGGGATTCCTGGACAACCCAAGCAAGGTCGGCACTTGCAATCATCGACCAGCATGTTCTACGATGCCTTTCAGCAATACGATCCACAGAACAAGTTGCTCGCACAGGCCAAGCAAGAATTGTTAACCAATCAATTCGAGATCGATAGAATGAACTTAGCTCTGGAGCGATTGGCCGCCAGTCGTGTCGAACTGCGCATGCTCAAGCGACCATCGCCGCTGGCGTTTCCGCTGCTGGTCGAACAATTGCGGCAACGTTTGTCGAGTGAGTCGTTGGAGAGTCGCGTGCGACGACTTCAATCGCAATTGGAATCCGAAGCGGATCGATAGGAGCCGAGAGATGCACGATGGATCAGTTGCCACGTTTCGTTATGGCGATATTGAGCTAGAGCTGCATGCTGAGAAGTGTGCTTGGCACGCGCAGTCACAGAGTCTCTTCGTAGCCGACCTGCATTTGGGGAAGGAGACCAGTTTCCAGCGGGCGAGCTTACCCATTCCACTCGGATCGACGCAACAGGCTTTGAATCGACTCTCACGACTCATCGCTCTTTATCAGCCTCGGCAGGTAGTCGTCTTAGGCGACATCGTCCACGCTTCGAGCTCCTTCGCACCGAGCTTTCGCGAACGGATGAGTGAATTCTGGAAGCAGCAACAGTCGAGCTATCCCCAATGCCAGTGGATTTTGGTCGAAGGCAACCACGATCTTCGCGCCAAGCAAGAGCTCTCGCACTGGCCCATCACCATCGCTGAACCACCCTGGACCATTAGCGATCTTGTATGCCTTCACGACCCCGAATCCA
>CAYWNG010000039.1:0-19894 GCA_964458685.1 uncultured Pirellulaceae bacterium | reverse complement strand
AGGCCTCACCACTATCAAAGCGCGAGCAAACCCGCTTGTAGTTTTGGTAAGAAGTGGAAAGTCGGGGCGGTAATTGAACGGATGGTAGAAGTCGGGATTGTCGATGAGCGGGCGCCCAGGAAGCCAGAATCCCTTTTGTTCGCAACTCGATGCCTGCCCTCCAATTCCAAGAAATGGAATCCAGTACATTTCGTCTTGCGAAAGATGCTCTGGTTCAACGCTTTCTACAGATTCCTTCTCTTCCACAAGGCCCGAGAAGCATGTCTCAATTGCCTGAAAGTAAAGTCCATTCCCTGCTCCAAGCCCCTTAATTCCTTGAAAGCCACTTGGCGGGCATAGACTTGGTGAACGGCAGGCCTCAAACGATTGAGCAAAATTCACCGACACTACTCGCTCGTACCAACGTCTGATAACGATCGGAATTTCGCCAAATGTGGCCTCCAACTCGTCAATGCATGAATCTGAGTCGTTGCTCCGCAATTGGAGCACTTCATTTGGAAACATGAACGCATAGCCAAAATCCACAAGACCATCGCAAATTCGGACGAGGTTGGCGATCGCCCGATCGATGAATGCATCTACGACGGAGAGTACAGTTGGAAAGCAATACTCGTTGCGAGCTGCGATACCCAGGGCGATCAGTTCACGCCAAACCGCCTCGTGTTCACCCGCATCGTATCTTATGTAAAGGCTCGGGCTCATTTGGATTTAGCGTTAGCCGAAGCGAGTCCACGCGTAACAGCGATGGGAAAACTCAAGCCGACCGTTTTCTTGAGTTCACGGGATCAGCGGTTGGCAGGAGTTGAGTCATCGTGGACTGGAACGTTACCACCATTGCATTGCATGGATTCGATATTTGCGAGTTTTCGAGACGGTCTAGTCACGTAAGTTCGTCCTGATTCTGACTGACGACGTTGAATGTCAGCGAAGATCAGATTGAGATCGTAATTGAAGTCAGCACCTAAGCGATGGCGAATCGCCTTGATCTCCTCAGTTGGGTCAGGAATCGTCATAGGTCACCAAAAGTTGTTCCGGCGTGCAAATTACTGCGGACTCGATCCCCGCGTCGCGACAAACTGCGTCAATCAAATGCTGGGTCGACGGATTCATTATATGCTTAAAGTTCCAAGTAGCCAAATAGTCGATTCCGTTGATAGCAGCCAAGGCAATATGCAGTGCGTCACGGGGTTCCGACTGAGGCACGGCATGCGCTGCAATCAGAGACGCGGCAAGTGCGTTTGCTGCAGTAGTGGTTCTCAAGACGTCAATTCCTTCAACAATATTGAGCCGTTCGATTGCAGCATCGCCATCCCCATCACCGCATTCGGTGATGACAAGGTCAGAAACGTACAGAACATACCGTTCAGACGCAGAGTCCCACCATTGTCGCGTTACTTGCTGACGTGCGAGTACGGCGGCGAGAGGATGTAGGCGACCAGTGCACATTCCCAGGGCGGCGCTTCGCTCTGCCCTGGGCTGTTTTGTTGAGGCCTTTCAGGCCAGCAGAGGCGAAACCAGCACGCTGAGATATCGCCTCGAGAAATAAGTTTTTGGTGTCATCGCGGCAAATCCGCAATCGGGGTAGCTTTCAGAAACAAAGGCTCAAGGTCTACTACGCCTTCTGTATCTTCGGACTTCCTGACTCGACTACAAATGCGGCGCGAACGGAAGACTTGCCACCGGGCTGCGTGACTTGATCGACTACCACGTAATCGCTTTGCCATGACTTGGGTGTTACTTGGCAGCGGACGTAGCCGCGTTCGGCGTTGTGGAATCGGACGCCTGGATTGGCAGAATAGATCTTGTCCAAGTTGGCTGGATTCTGAGCCCCATTGCCGCCGCTGGAGATCGATGTGCCGACAAACTCGGTCGCTACCAACGGGCTTTCCGGATGCGTGTCGTCGATGCGCAGCTCGTTGGCCCAGTTCGAGTGAATGTCGCCCGTCAACACAATCGGATTACTGACTTTCAAGTTTTTCACGGTCTGCATCAACTTGACTCGTTCAGCCGCATATCCAGGCCATTGATCCATCGAGTAAGCTGGGTTCGTAGGGTCGCCGTTGGACATGAACATCCCCATCATCACCTGCTGAGCCAGCACGTTCCACTGGGCATCGGTCTGCTTCAGCTTGTCAAACAACCAATCACGTTGTTGATTGCCCAACATCGATTGCGTCGTTGATCGAGCAGAATCGTTCAAAGGCGACTTCTTATCGAAGTTTGGCTGGTCCGAGCGATATTGGCGTGTATCCAAGATCTGAAACTGAGCCAACTTTCCGAACGAGGCGGATCGATACAAGAGCATGTTTGGCCCCTTCGGCAAACAAGCAGCTCGAAGTGGCATCATTTCATAGTAGGCTTGATAAGCCGCAGCGCGGCGAGCCAAAAATGCGGCGGTCGCGACGCCCACCTCTTCAGAGATATCGCCTGCACAATTGTTGTCGAATTCGTGATCGTCCCAAGTCACAAACCATGGGCACTTCGCATGCATTCCATGCAGCAATGGATCGGCGCGATACTGAGCGTGACGAATGCGATAGTCGTCCAAAGAATGGATCTCGGCGCCTAAGTGCGTCCGAATCTTTCCGTTGCGACCAGCTTCGTATTCGTAGATGTAGTCGCCTAAGTGGAATACTAAATCCAACTCGTCCTGCGCCATCTGCTCATAAGCGGTGAACAGTCCTTGCTCGTAGTTTTGACACGAAGCAAAGGCGAAGTTCAACTTCTCGGGAGTCGAGTCTGCGGCAGGAAGTGTGCGTGTGCGCCCAACCGGACTGACTGCATCGCCTGCTTGAAATCGATACCAGTACCATCGATTGGGTTCCAGCCCCGAGACTTCGACGTGAACGGAATGGCCCAACGCAAAAGTCGCGTTGCTTTTTCCCGACGCCACAATCTTCTTCATCGAATCGTCTTCGGCAACTTCCCACTTAACCTCGACTGTTTCAGGGCTCATCCCACCGCCGGGTACTTTCGGCTCGGGAGCAAGTCGAGTCCACAGTACAACGCTATTTGCATCAGGATCTCCTGAAGCGACACCCAGCGTAAACGGATTCGATTGAAAGACCGGCGATCGCGTGGCAAATGAACTACGCGACAAGACAGGAATGGCGCTCAAAGCTCCTGCAAAAGCCATGAAGTGCCGACGATCCAAGCGTCCAAGGTTCTTTACGGATTGAATGATGGGTTCAGTCGAGTGGTTCATGTTCAACCTAGTCTAAAGATGTGTTTGGGTTCGAAAGTTCTGGTAGGAGATTTTTGATACGGCTAGACTCGCATCGATGCAACAGCGTATCATCGTTCCGCTCAGTTGAAGCATCGATTCCGCGTGTTCACGAATCATTCACCAACTTTTCACTTTCGCTTCATCTACGAGAGTTGATGTTGCAAGTTTGAGTTCTATCCCAACCCGATGCGTTACCGAGGGACCGGTTCTATCCCAACCCGATGCCTTAGTTTTGAAGTTGCGCTATTTCTGGGATTTCGGGCCGAAGGCCCAGCAATTTACCTAGCCCAGCCCATCGGGCTGGGATCTGCAGTTTGAGTAGGCTAGGGTCCAATGGCCCGCCGGTTTGCACGCAAACCGGCGGGCCGTTGGACCTTTATTTTTCCCGCGAATTGCATACCTAGCCCTACAGGCTGGGCTAGGTAAACGGCCAGGGCTTCGCCCTTAAACCAAACTGTGCAACATCAAAACTAGCGCCTGCGGTTAAAAAAAGTGACCTACTTTACGGGAAAATACCTAGCTCGGCATAACACAGAGCGATCTTATCGATCGCGCTGACGAATGCGGCTGTGCGCAAGTCGATGTTACCGCCCAAACGCATCTGGATGTTGCGAATCTCTTGATACGATCCGGCCATCGTTTCCTCTAATCCAGATCGCACCAAGTCCTGCTCGTCGGCTCCGCGACTGTACAGATTAATCATCTCTTGGTTGAACTTCTGCTCGGTAGCGTTTTCGACGGCCGAAAGCAGTCTTCGGAATGCCATCTCCTCAAACCGCTTTTCCAGTCGTCCAAAGCGAACGTGAGAGAGGTTCTTAAGCCACTCGAAGTACGAGACAGTCACACCGCCCGCGTTGAGGTAGGCGTCTGGGATAATCAACGCGCCGCGCTTGACCAGAATGTCATTGGCATCTGCAGTTGTTGGTCCGTTGGCCGCTTCGCCGATAATCTTGGCCTTGATGCGACCAGCGTTCTCGATGGTGATAACATTTTCCAGTGCGGCAGGGATCAGGATGTCGCACTCAAGCTCAAGCACAGGTGTTCCGCTCGGCAACAACTCAGCACCAGGCGCACCGAGGATCGAACCGTGCTCGCGGCGATGTTGGTCCAACGCTTGAATATCTAGTCCGTTCGCGTTGTAAACGACTCCGGCCAATTCACCGATGGCGATTACTTTAGCTCCGTTCTCTTGGAAGAATTTGGCAGTGTGGTAGCCCACGTTTCCAAAGCCCTGAATCACAACGGTCTTGCCTTCGATACCGGCGGTTAATCCAATACGCTTCATGTCCTCTTCGATCGAGCAAGCTTCGCGAACACCGTAGAAGACACCTAGTCCAGTTGCTTCGGTGCGACCGCGTATACCTCCCAGTTCGATAGGCTTGCCGGTGACAGCCGCCATCGCATTCAGCTCGCTATTGTTGAGCGATTGATAGGTGTCAGCGATCCAAGCCATCTCGGTAGGACCTGTACCAAAGTCGGGAGCTGGCACGTCGATACCAGGGCCAATGAAGTTCTTACGATGCAGTTCGTAAATGAAGCGTCGAGTAATCCGCTCCAGTTCTCGCGGCGAGTACTTCTTGCGATCGATGGCTACACCACCCTTGGCTCCACCGAAGGGCACATTCACAATCGCGCATTTGTAGGTCATCAGACTTGCCAAGGCTACCACTTCGTCTTCGCAAACATCCGGCGCGAACCGAATACCGCCTTTGGTCGGCATCTTGTGGTTACTGTGTTGCGCTCGCCATGCATGGATGACTTCGATGTGCCCATTGTCTAGTTGAACGGGAAAGGCAAATCGCCCCACAAAGTTGCATTCGCGAATTTGAGCCAACAAGGTCGGATCATGCTTCGTCAGCGCCGCGGCTGTATCAAAGTAACGATTCACTTGTTCTGCGAAACTAATTCGACTGGACATTATGGTCACCTTACTCGTGCGAGTAGACTGTTGCTAAACTAGGAGGCACTTTGGTCGCCAGGCCTCGTGGTTTCTTGGCGATTCGAACTAGTGTAAATGTACTTCAAGCATTTTGTAGGTGGAGTTGGGGTGGCGCAATTCAAAGACAAATCTGTGGCTGAGTCGGAAACGCCAAAATCGCTTGGGTTCATAACTTTAGTCGCCTTGGTCATTGCCAATATGATTGGCGTAGGTGTTTTCACCTCCAGCGGCTACTCGCTGGCAACGCTGGGAAATCCCGGCCGCGTGATGCTGGCGTGGAGCTTATGCGGCGTTTGGGCCATTTGCGGTGCGATCGCATATGGTGGTCTGGTATCGCGATTGCCACAATCGGGCGGCGAATACCTGTTTCTCAGTCGCTTTGTCCACCCCAGCATTGGATTTCTAGCTGGTTGGATCTCTCTGGTCGCTGGCTTTTCGGCCCCCATCGCGGTTTCAGCTAAAAACGCCGCGGTCCATATCCTTCAAGACGCTCAATCGACCGACTTGCGAGTTGCGATCTTTGCGGCAGCAATCATTCTCTTCGCTACGCTCTGTCACTTGGCGGGAGTGCGCATTGGCGCGGGGGCTCAGAACTCGATCGTCGCTGCAAAATTGGCGCTGATGCTGTGGCTTGTCATCGTAGCTTTTGTTTTGACCTCCGCGGACAAATGGCAAGGCGGAGCTCTTCCTGGTCGCGATCCCGATTGGATGCCGCCTGACTTCTCAGCTTGGTGGATACTGGCCGGTTCGATGTCGTGGCTTGCGCTAAGCTACACAGGCTTCAATGCTGCGATCTATGTTGCGGGAGAAAGCCGCGATGCGAAGCGATTGGTTCCACGATCGATGGTGGTGGGGACGTTGCTGGTCATGGTCATCTACCTGCTTCTCAATACGATCTTTGTCTACTTTCCCAAACCCGAGTTGCTGCTTGGCAGTGGTGGCTTTGGAGAAGAGCAGGTCGCAGCGGTCGCAGCTAAAGAACTCGGCGGTGAATCGCTTGGCACAATGATGCGGTTGATTATAGTTCTGTCCACATGCAGTAGCGTGTGGGCCATGCTGATGATGGGACCGCGAGTCTACCGTCAAATGTCCGAGGACGGAGTTTTTCCAAGCTTCTTCAAGGATGCTTCCTATAAGAAGACTCTACTGCTGCAATGTGTGTTGAGTGCCGTGGGATGCTTCGCAGGAAGCATCCTGGACTTGATGACCTACCTTGGACTGACACTTTCAGCCTGCGGAGCACTAGCGGTGGGATCGCTGTTGTGGATTCGAAGAACGCTTCCCGATTCTCGACCGCTAAGCGTCGTTGAAGCCATCGCCGCAGTTGTCTACTTGAGCATGACGGCAATTCTAGTAGTAGCAACCAGCCAGCAACGGCCCGGCCAATTCTGGGCCATGCTCGCCACTTTCTTCATTGGCATTCTGACATTTGTGGCTTGGAAGCTACGTTCACCATCCAGACCTAACTTCGTCGAATGAAGGTCTGTTTTGCAGAGCAGGTGAAACGATCAATACCCAAAGCGTGAGTGGTGGCTTCGGGATGGGATCGAGCCAACTTTAGCTCCCAGCTTTGGGAGCAGCAGCAAACGCTTCGCTAGTCATTTCTTTGACGGTTCCGTCCTCAAGCAGAACCCAGCCACTTGAGGATTCAACTGACTTATCATAAGCGATGATTCGTTGCCCGCCTTTGACTAGTCCGGCTCCCCAGAAGTAAACCAGCTTTCCGTTCTGTAGATACTCGGATGCAATCGGGGCCATAGGCTCATTCGGGATAAACTCAGACATTTTCTTGGGTGGCTTTACGCCGTCACCAGCGATCGACTCAAGAAACTGAGCAAAATCTTGAAGGGCCAGTTTCAGTGAGCCATCTACCTTCGTAGTACCACCGCCCGAACATCCTACTAATGAAATTGCCATTAAGGCCAGGATTGCAATTCGATTCATCGTCTTAACTTAAGGAGAGATGCCGTCTGAGAATCGGTGTCTCAGACGGCGAAGATACGAAGCAAAGGGATACTAACTAGTCCACGTTGGCGACGGTTTCGCCTTGACCACGAGTCCCTAAAGCATACCAGACATCAAAGCTGATCGTGTCAGGAAAAAACCTTACAGAACCATCGCAAAACGCTGAGTTCGCTCCGCCAGCGTGATAGCTGCCGGCATTGATGTGAGCTCGACGCAAGGAGGAATCCCCGCAAGTGTACCGTTGCGTCGCAGGGTTGTTGGTTCTCTTGTTCCAGTTGATCGGAAGTGTGTGGGTGTATAGCGAGGTGTGATTGATTCCGCCTCGATAGTACTGCAAGCCAACGTAGTTAATCCGAGTTGGTGCTGTGCTGCCTGCAATACACCCAACATCGTTCCGACCATCGACCAAGCCGACACCTGTAGTGATATTTCCAGACTGCCTGTTGGTTGTGTAATTCACCACGATTGTGTCCCCAAACTTACGCATGACTTCCGAGTGCAATGCGGTATTACTAGTTCCATCGGTGATCTCGGCCATCCTCACACCCTTGGGTGTTTCGTTGACTGCGATATTGCTGTAGTTGCCATTGAAGATTCCGGAACGACCATCTCGAACTCTTGAGTCTGCAACGCCGCCGATACTTCCGAAGTAGTTCAAGCGCCCGACCGTTACACCTCCAGCGGTGAATTGAGCTTCCGAAGGCTCGGAAGGACACAGAAAAACTGACACATCCTGCTGTCTTGCAGCCAAGTTATTAGCGTGATTATTGACGTCAACTGTAAAGTCAAATTGATTGAATTTATTTGAGTTCTCCACATACCCCAAGATCACGGTGGTCCAGGCTGGTCTGGTTGTTATGGCCGCTATTGAAGCTCGGGTCCATTCCCCTGGAGGCATTGTCTTGTACGAAGATTCAAAGTTATGTGCCGCCAATGCCAACTGCTTCAAGTTGTTCGAACAGCTCATCCGGCGGGCAGCCTCTCGCGCGGCTTGTACTGCCGGTAGCAGAAGCCCCACCAAGATCCCAATAATCGCAATCACGACCAACAACTCAACCAGAGTGAACCCTGCGTTGTTCCGTCTCATAGCTCGACTCCCCAAAAGATACGGTAAAAAATTTCGCTTGGCCGATTAGCCAACCCTACATTTGTAACTGTATCTTAATTACAAAGCAACAACTATGTTCGAGAAACTCCCCATGCGGTTAAGCACGCAAAAACAGAGCGAGTTACGGAGAAATTGCGAGAAAAATTCTCGGGCAAGAACTGGTCACTACGGACTCAGAAGGGGACTATCGAACCCCTTCGCATCGAGCATTAGATTGACACTCCCTTTGGTCCTACTGGCTCTCGCGACGCATTGTAGTGGACGTTGAGATGTTCTTAGAAAAACTGAACAGTGGGTTCGGAACCCAACTGATCTGACTTGCCGAGACACTCAACAGGACTTTGACTTGCGATCCTGCTGGCGCAGTGGAAAGATTCGCGGGCGTGACAGAGATACTCACTCCTGTGATCGACGCACTATCCAATTCTTGCTGAACGCGAGCTGTTACCTCGGCATTGGAAGTGCCTGGAAGAGCCCCCAACCGCGCGCCTTCGCGACTAGCGTTGACCATGACCTGCTTGACCATGACCATTCGACCGATTTCGATCATTCCCATCGTCAACATAATCATGATCGGTGCAACCACAGCAAACTCAGTGACCGCCGCACCGCGACGGGATTGTCGATTTCGCTTAGCACTTCCAATCATGAAATGAGCAGGTCGCAGCATTGTCAGAACTTCCTAAGGCGCTTTGAATAGGGACGAGGAACTCGAATTACTCTGCCAAGAGTACCGGGGTCAAAACAAAATCGCTTGCCCCTGCCGACGTGGATCGCTGAGCGTACTTCACGATCACAGGCGCAGGCTGAACAATCACTTGTTTAGTACTCACACTTCCAGTGAGCCGAACGTTCATCACCCGTATTCCAACAAACTTGACGATGGTGTAGTTTGCATTGTTGCCATTGCCACTGACCGATCGGAAGATAGGGATGACTCGCTTTTGCCCTACTATCTGTGAGAGCTGATCTTTGACCGCTGCACTAATGCCCGTGTCTCCGTTGAGCAGCAGCGTTCCGGTGGCGGCGTTCAGTTGCAATGGTCGCCCCAAGGCAGCAAGGTCTGCAGTCGAAATTCCGCTAAGGATCTGTCGCTTAATGTCGTTGGTGGAATTGTTGCTTCCGCCGATATCAACAGTCCCTCGATTTCCTGGTGATCCCGTTCCCTGAGGATAGAGATTGACTTCCAGTATCCCATCGCTGCCTGAACTAACGACGCCCGTGGCGGGGTTGAACCTGTAGCTGTCCGTTCCGCCGGCGCAATGCCCCGAGCTTGCAGAGTCGGCAAGCATCTGGTTCCAAGTTGTTTCGTCGAGTGCAAAGGGTAGGATACCGATTGTGTCGGAGCCCGAGGGTGTAGAGAATCCCGAAATTCTTCGAGCCATGACGGCCGTCGATTCTCCGCTCATATCACGTCCGTTATTGCCAAAGATTCTTCCGAAGAAGTAGGGCACCTTTCCGTTCAACTGATCGGATTTACTCACCTTCACACGCACAGCATAAAACGGCAAGCTTGAGTCGCTTGAGATCGTCCCGCCGCGGAGCTGATTGGTAAATCCAATCTTGATATCCGAGCTAATCAAGTCCGGACCGTCCTCGCAAACTTCGTTCAGACTCGCAAATTGACCGGCTTGAGTCACAATGCTAGGTCGCATCGTATCCACGTCGGTCTCGACATTGTTCTCTAGCTGACGATAGAGGTCCCAACACCCCGCTAGTGCCGCGCTATCCGAACACCGAGTCAGTTCGGCTCGTGTTTGCGAAAGGTAACCCGTATCGATAGTAAACGCCAACATACTAAAGAGTACGAACATCAATACGACTGCAAGGATGAGTGCCGCACCGCGTTTGGGTGTTGGCCGAGCGAAATGGTTTGTCATCGTCGTGCCTACCTCGAAGTTGAAATTAAGGAGAATTGGAACTGGTACAAATCGGCTGTCTGAACACGACCGATTTCACGAAGCCCCGGTAGGCGCGGGGTGAACGAAGATTGATGCAACAAGGGCTATTCGACCACTTTCTGAATCTCGTGCTCAACGGTCATGCCATTGCTGTAATAGAAACGGATTCGCAGTAGCTTGAGCCATTGAACGCGATTTCCGGCATAGGCTACGGTCGAATTCTCTAGCGACCGTCGATAGTCGTAGTCCTCTAAGCTGCCCGAAACCGAACTCGCCGCAATGACAAGAAAGTAATCGTTGCCACCATAAGTTCCCCAGCTTGAGCTGGTGCCCGAGCTTACGCCAAACGAGTATCCGGTGGGGATCTTTTGAACCGCGCTTGTCCACCGAACGGTTTCAGAGGATTGAGCCAGCTTCTCACCGCCGCGTCGATGGACTTGTCCTAGAAGTTCGTCATCTTCGACGATGCGAACTTGAATGCCTCCAGCTTCAAACTCGGGTTTAAGAGCGTGATTGAGATTGACCTGTAAGTGTAGATCTGGTGTGCCAGCGAATGGAATCATCGACGTCGTGACTTGCGGTGCGTCAATCTCTGGATCAGGATCTCCAACGACAAGTTCCCAATCCTCTTCGATACGGTCCAGCATAGGTTGCTGAGACACAGCAACTGACGTCAGCAAGAGTGCGAATGCAAGTGAAAACAATCGAATGTGCACGATGCCCTCTATTTCAAAAAATTGGTTTAGGAGCTCGGGCATCTCCATACGATTTGCATCTCAAAACATGATTTCATCAGCCGCGAATTTCAAAGCACTCCACCTTAAAACTCGACACGTAAGCAAGGGATTGAAGAACGGCGGCGCGAGCCGACGAAGTCAATTCACCAAAGCGACTAGCAATGAGAGATGCGATTCAATGCCAATCGATAAAGGCGGTCCTCACTAACGTGTCGAGTTGTCGGTTTTAGCGGATAGACTTGCGTACTATCCAAGCTGCGAGATAAGCAGCGTAGGTGCTTTCGTAAGGCCTGCGAGATCCAGGGGAGATCAGTCCAGATCTCGCAGGCCAATTCGAAAGCCATCTGAAACATAGGTTGCCTTTTCGAGGGAGGCAAACTTTTCTTTCAGAATTTCAAAAGAATCTCGTCTGTACAGCGTTTTGCTGTATCCGATGAGCTTTGGCGAATCCCCCCGCTACTGAGAGCCCTACGATGGCGTTCGCGTTAAAACATAACTGAACGTGGTTTTGACGTTCCGTTCGGTTCGGATAATCGATAGCTCAAGGACTGTGCCGTTGTATTTGAAGTCGCTTCCGACCACTTCGCGAGTGCCGAGCAGCTTTGAGAGATTGGGGTTGGGCTGCTTGATGAACTCTGCTTTGGTAGCTTTGTAGATTTGAGCTGCTTGAGCAAACGTGAATTGCCAATGTCGCTGATCGTTGTGTTCGGCGCGAAAGGAAAACTGATCCTGATCTCTACCTGTAAAGACAACGGTCACCGACTGTTCGGTGGTCTTAACGCTAGTATCGCTTGTACGAGTCGAAACGCGTCCCGTCCAAACGCTTCCATCGGGAAACGGGTCGTGTTTGTCAAAGAATCGCTTGAATTCTTCCTTCACAGCTTCCGCTTCAGTCTGCTTGCCAGCTTTGACAAGATCTTGTGCTACCTCTGCGCTTACCTTTTGAACATTCAGGAATGACTTCCATAAACGCGTTCCCTGCATTTGCAACGAAGATGAATCGGGAAGTGTGCCGTAGCGATTGAATCGCTCGACCTGCTTTTGAATCTCTAAAAGCGAATCGCCCTTGGCCGTCTTCCCTGCCTTTCTCGCTTTGTCCTTCGCCGAGGTTGCCCAATTGTCGACCGACAGCTTGATCTCTTCCAACAGCTTTTCGTGCTTCTCGATTTCCGCTTTAAGTCTTACATCGATCTCGACTTGCAATGCCAAGGCTGACGGAACGGGCGAGAGCATCACCAGCGACACGCAAACGGCCAGTCGTATCAGCGCCACGGTAAGTAGCTTTGGTAATTGAAGCATCCGATAAACCCAGCATTTGAATTCGAAGAGAGCGAACGTCTATTCAAGTTACAGCGTGCCTTTAATGCGTCAACACTTTGACGCAGATCGGTCCAACTGTACAGATGCACCTATTGTAGTCCTTAAACGCCTTTTGTGAATTTACGACGTTTTTCGAAGCCCGAAAGAACTTGCGTGAAGGCGTTGAGTAGTCGTTCCGGCCCTGTTGCAAGTTCAAATCCCACCGGCTTGCCCAGTCGGATTTTTAGGCTTCATGCTAGAAACGAGAGGCAAGAGAGATTGGAGCCATCTTAGGTCTCTGCCAATTGAGCTGATGCCCAACAATCTTCCTGGGCGAGCCAATTCACATCTAACTCCAAAACTAAAAAGGGCCGCAGAAAACTGGTTCTGCGGCCCTTGGTCTAATCCATTTCTAATCACTGGCTTTGATTAGAAGCTGTACTTTGGATTCTTGCGATCGAAGTCGATGTCCTTCAGACCCACATTCATCTTGATGTTCTGATAGGTGTACTCTTCCAGCAATTCAGGCTCACCACCAGGGCTCTTTGGCCAAATGTAAGCGGCGTAGCGCACTGGAACCTTCAGTTGATCGTCGATGAAAATTTCAGCTTTGTGGAAGTCGAAGTGTGGTCGCTCAATTGGATGCACAACCGAGATCAGGGTGCTTGGGCGATCGCCAATCTTAACCGCCTTGTGTTCAACATGGCACTCAGCGTGTTGTCGGTCGCGTTGGCCCTTCTCGATCAACTTCAAGCACAGGTTTTCAATACCCATGTCGACGATTGGGTAGCGCTGATTTCGCATGGCCAACATGCCTTTAGGATCAAGTTCCATTGTTGGAAGGAACTTGCCTTTGACGCCGCCTTCGTGAGCAACGATGTTACCCTTGTTTTGGTTCTCAACGTAGATGACTTCGCGGCCTTTGATCTCAGTGGGCTTAAGGAAGGTCATGTATACGCTGAATGGCGTAACAATCTGTCCGTTCTTCATCTTGCGATTGCGGACCTTAATACCCATGAACTCGTGGTCACCCAAGACGCCATCGATCCGCTCGCGCTTGATCATGATCGCGGTGTAATCCACCACGTTGTCTTGGACGTACTTCAGTGTTTCGTGAGCAAACTGAATCGCTGGGTCCAACGGATGCGCAGCGGTAGCGGCAATCGAATCAAGCTTAGCGACTCGATGCACTGGTTCGCTGAAGTTGGTTGGTGGATCACCAGCAAGCAGATTGGCCGACAAAACGGTCGCACCACCTAAGGCTGCGGTAAATGATAGAAATCGACGACGATCAACCTGTCTCATCCGAACTCCCCTTCCGTGGGAATGTAGCAACTACAGCACGATGGGTAGTTGCGTTTGGCTATCTGCTGAGTTTTGTACGCATTGTGTTTTGGCTTCGGGTGGAATCCTCGCACCCACACTTGATTATCGTAATAGTCTGCTCAGGCCGACAACCAAAAGTCTTTTGCCAGCATTACAATCACCGTAGGCTTAGGCGGTGCTAACCGTACGGTGCGTACAATCACTACAGCTTGCTGGAACCATACATTTTTTCACACCTCGCTGCCATCGCAGTTTGCTTCCTACAAGCCTCAATAAAGCGACTGAGTGGGAGTATCTTCGCATTGAAATCTCTCAACAATTGCTGGCAAATATGGCGGTTTGAGTTAGAATTCCGCCCTCCTGGCGTGCTCGGCTAACGACTACAAGTAGTGAACGTCGTCACGCGACAATTGAGACACTCGTGAAGTCAAAGATCCATCGATGAGCCCCCGATTTAGCTCTGGAATTCAACAACTCGATCAAATCCTCGGCGGCGGGTATCTTCCGGGCAGTATGGTTATGGTGGTTGGAGCAACCGGAGTCGGTAAAACGCAGCTCGGCATGAACTTCATTCATCAGGGAAGCTCGACTGATAAGGCTCGCGGTGCAATCATCGATCTATCCAGTCGCGGTGATTCGCAAAATCACACGGGCTATTTCGAACGACTGTTTGGCCAAGCGTTGTCAACCGCTGGGCCTCTCGCAACAGATGGCCACACTGCAACGTCGTCAAGTCAAGTAATTGCTGAAGCAATCTTGCTGAAAGAACGGCCGGCGGATGTTCTCGAGTTCTTGGGGTACTCTGGTCGACGCGTAATGCGTAGCCAAATGGATGTTGATCAGTGGCACAGTTGGCAATCCGAGATGAATCGCCGGACTCCACAACTTTTCCGTTTCGTCTACAAGCATCTCACCTCTGGGACGCGCCGTTTCGTAGTTGATGGCATCGAGCCCACCGACGAGGCGACCGATTCACTGCAGCTTGAACTTGTCGAGATGATCTACCACCGTATGCTACGCAAAGAGCACGACTGGTTGGCTCGTGAGGTCCTGCGAGAGCAATTCCGCGCGAACGAAGAACAGGTCCAACAAGCAACTTACGATCACACTCAGTCGGTTGCTTTGGTCTTAGTCACAACAGCAGAAAGCATGCTAGATCGTTTGATTGAACAACCGCTGGCTAGTGGCGATCTGGCGGCTGGGGCAAACACGGTGATATTGCTTGGTCGTCGTATGGTAAACGACCGAATGCAGCGAGCGATGTATGTTGCCAAGCATCGCGGTAGTTATTGTGATACTCGAGTCGTTCCGTTTGAGATCGATGATCGAGGGATTCAGTTTGAGGTGTGAGTGTGCCACGACGCTCCGCCGTCGTTCTTCCTATACTTGTTTTTCAAGCATACTGAAACGAAAAGACAAAGAACGACGGCGGAGCGTCGTAGCACATTAAGGCAAATAAGCGAAGAACGACGACGGAGCGTCGTAGCACATTAAGCGAAAGACGAAGTACGACGACGGAGCGTCGTAGCACACTTAGGAAGAACGACGGCGGAGCGTCGTAGCACACTGTGGAGCAGCGTGGGACACTAGGACCAGTCGAGTGGGTTGTGCCATGCGTCGAATAGTTCTTTCCAGCCTCTCGAAATGATGGTTGTTGAACCATTGCGAATGGTGCAGTCGCTTGATTGAGACACACTGCCTAAGCGATTCACGACTACGCCACTCAACAGCTTTTCAAACTCAGCTTCGCGACCCGCGGAAACTTCAATTACAAAGCGACTATTGCTCTCCGAGAACAATAGCTCAGTCGCGCTCAAGCCGCTTTGCTGGGCTGCCGAGGCAATGTCGACTTCGATTCCAAACTGTCCAGCAAAAGACATTTCCGCCAAGGCAACTGCTAGACCGCCTTCGCTCAAGTCGTGGCACGAACGGACCGTTCCAGATTGAATTGCATTGTGCACGGCCTTAAATGTCGCTAGGGCCGTCGAAAGGTCGACCGTTGGGACTTGCCCGCCGGACATCTTGAGATGTTGCAGCAAGTGTGATCCACCAAACTCAGCCAATGTCTTGCCGACTAGGTAGAGCGTATTACCCGGCGACTTGAGATCCATCGTCACGCATTTGGTGACATCATCGACTTGCCCCATTGCGCTGATCAGCAGCGTACTTGGAATAGCGATCGTCTGCTTCTGACCGTTTGAGTCGATCCAAGTGAACTCATTGTTCAGACTGTCTTTGCCGCTAATGAACGGTGTCTTCCAAGCTACGGCAACATCGTGACAAGCCAATGCCGCGCGAACAAGCGTGCCCAACGTCTCAGGTCGCTCGGTATTGCCCCAGCAGAAGTTGTCTAGAATGGCAATTCGATTGGGATCAGCGCCCACGGCAATCGCGTTTCGCATGGCTTCGTCGATAGCGCTTGCTGCCATGTGGTACGGATCAAAGTCTCCGTAGTGCGGATTCATCCCGCAACTGATCACGACGCCGCGATGGCTGTTCAAGCGAGGACGTACTACGGCCGCATCGCCAGGACCATTACATTGCGGACCAACGAGCGGCTTAATCACGCTGCCAGCCTGAACCTCGTGGTCGTACTGCCGAATGATCCAGTGCTTGCTGGCAACGTTGAGCGACCCAAGGATTCCAAGCACCGCCGATTCACAACCGGCTTGGTCAAGCTGAGGAACTTTTACATCGACAACGGCTGGCGGCTGATAGGTAGCTTGACGAACCACAGGCGGTCGTCCACCGTGCAAGAACTCCATCGATAGAATACCAACTTCGGTACTAGCATACATCAATCGCAATTGGCCCGTACCAACGAACTGGCCAATGACTGTTGCTTCGACGCCTTCAGCCGCACACAATTTTTGCATGCGATCAAGCTTTTCTGGTGGAACGGCGAAGATCATTCGCTCTTGAGCTTCACTAATCCAGATCTCGGTATAGCTCAGCCCATCGTACTTCAGCGGCGCACGCTCGAGCCAAACTTCGGCGCCAATCTCTTCACCCATCTCGCCGATAGCACTACTGAACCCACCAGCTCCGCAATCCGTGACTGCGCTGTAGAGGTCTTGATCGCGAGCTTGCAACAAAACATCCAAGACCATCTTTTCAGTGATCGCATTGCCAATTTGTACTGCACCGCCGGAAATCGATTCGCTTTCACTGGTTAGCTCGGCGCTGCTAAACGTGGCGCCGTGAATTCCATCGCGACCTGTTCGACCACCCAAGGTGACGATCCAATCGCCAGCTCGCGCGTGCTTGTCGACTTTGTTTACAGGTAGCAGGCCCGCGTTGCCGCAATAAACCAGTGGATTGCCAAGGTAACGAGGATCGAAGTAAACGGCACCATTGACCGTGGGAATTCCCATCCGGTTGCCGTAGTCGCGAACGCCAGACACAACGCCCTTCATGACGCGACGGGGATGCAGCACACCTGGTGGCAACGTGCTGGGATCGGTATCTGGTGGTGCGAAGCAAAAGATGTCGGTGTTGCAAAACGGCTTGGCACCCAAGCCCGTTCCCATTGGATCGCGGATGACTCCACCGATTCCTGTGTTCGCTCCGCCGTAAGGTTCGATCGCACTGGGGTGGTTGTGTGTTTCGACTTTGAACACGACGTGGTACTCGTCGTCAAACTTAACGATGCCCGCGTTGTCGGAGAACACCTTCACACACCAATCATCTTTGCCCAGTTCCGCGCGGATCGTTTGCGTGGCTTTGAAGATTGTCTCTTTGAGCATGTTGTTGAACTGTCGCGAACCATTTTCGTCGGTGTAAGCGATGCGACCTGCCAGCGTTTTGTGGCTGCAGTGTTCGCTCCACGTCTGCGCGATCGTTTCCAATTCGATGTCGGTTGGCTGGCGACCGAGCTTGGCAAAGTGCGCCTGAATCGTCTGCATCTCCGGAAGCGTTAGGTACAACTGTCCTTCTTTGCTAAGCTTCATTAAGCCCGCATCGTCAAGCTTGGCGATGTCGACATGTCGCAATTGAAGTTGGTACTGGCCGCCGATATCCAAACGGTGAATCACAAGTGGCCCAGCGATCACGCGTTCAATCGAATCGTTGGAAAGCAACTTTTGACTCAACCTTTGCATTTGCTCTTCGGGCAGATCGCTTAGCCAGTACTTTCGGAACGTTCCAACTTGCTCGACTGGCAGACTCATGTCTTGCAAGGCCTGCAAAGTAGACAGAGCTACCGGGTCCATCACGCCGGGTTTGGGCAACACATGCAGCAGCTTTTGCAATCCGTTGCGAGGAGCGACCAAGGTGGGATCGCCGACTTGAGCGATAGTCGTTGATTCGACAATCGAATCGGCCAACAACTGCTCGGCCGCGCGACGGACTTCGTCGGCGCTCAGTTGGCCTTGAAGCAAGAAGCCATGAGCAGCCGAAATGGTCAAGTTGCTGCCTAGCCCCAAGTCACGCGCTTCGGATTGCAGCGACTTACCTGCAACATCCTCTTGTCCTGCAGCCGGAAGAATATCGATTTGCCAAAGAGTCACGTTGAAGAAATCCTTAAGTGTCGAATCCTAGTAATCCAGTCAACGCTCAATCGAAGGACAATTGAGCCAATCGCAACTGGCTTGAAGTGTATTTTTTAGTTAACTGGCCGCCGATCAAGTCGCCTGTAGTTCCCAAACTGCTGTCAACCTACGATCAACTCACCACCGACGAATCTCTGGCTGTCTTGCCGCTTTCTAGCAGCGAGACAATTGCCGTTTGATCGTCGCTCTCAATCGCGCTCAACCACTGCGACAGCCCTTGCGAGTAGACTCGCAAGGCTGACAAAATGGGTTCACGATTTTCGCTAATAATCTGCCGCCACATTTCCACATCGCCGCTGGCAACACGAGTGGTATCGCCCCAACCGCTTGCGGCAAAGGGGATCAAGCTTGAATCGGTCGTTGAAGCGAGTGCCGAGGCAACGATGTGCGGTAGATGGCTAACGCTGGCTACAGTTCGATCATGTTCGTCGGGAGTCATTCGCACAACGTCACTACCCAAGCTGCGCCACAATTGATCGGTTCGCTGAACAGCCTGCGCAGATGTTTGAGCTGTTGGCGTGATGATCGTTCGCTTGCCCAAGAACAGATCGGCAGAAGCGTGCGCCACACCGGTCTTTTCGCCGCCAGCCATGGGATGCGAGCCGCAGAACTGAGCAAACTGCGAAGCTGCAAGTTGTCGACAGATGCTGGACTTGGTGCTGCCAACATCGGTGACCAAGCAATCGGCAGCGAGTTCGGCAGCAAAGCAATTCTTGACGAAGTCCGCGATGGACTGCACGGGAGTTCCAACTACCACGAGATCTGCGCCGCGACACGCGACGCTCAGGTTTTCCGAGAACTCAGTGATCGCACCGCGCGAAACAGCCTGTTGAAGCGACACCGCATTGCGGCCGACACCAACAATAGTCGTAGCCAGCCCACGTTGGCGCAACGCCAATCCGATCGACCCGCCTAACAAGCCGACTCCGACAATTACGACTCTGTGGTATCCAGGCATGCTTAGCGCCGAGCGTGTTGACACTTAAACGGCAACCAAGCTCCATCTTGCTGGCTGCTAGCGACGGATTGCTGGATGAACAGCATTCCTTCAACACCGTCGAATACGTTTGGGTAAACGGTGTCTTTCGGCTCAAACTTCTGACCTTGGCTAGCCAAAATCATCGCGTCGTAAGCGGATGCGTAGATGTTGGCGAACGCTTCGAAGAACGCTTCGGGGTGACCAGCGGGCAAACGGCACGCGGCCTTGCCACTACCATTCATGAATGGAGCGTTTGGGTCGCGAGTGTACAAGCGATGCGGCTGTCCATTGGCGCGAACGATCATCACATTCGGCTCTTCTTGCCGCCACTGAATCGCACCCTTGGTACCATCGATCTCGATAAACAGGTCATTCTCGCGGCCATGACTGATTTGCGAAGCGGTGACGGTTCCCAATCCACCATTTTCGAACTTGATCAAGGCGGTGCCATAATCGTCCAGCTTGCGACCTTGTTCAAAGATACGCAGGTGAGCCGAAATATGAGTCGGCAACAATCCGGTCATGTAGCGACCAAGGTTGTAAGCGTGAGTAGCGATATCGCCGAAGCAACCCGCAGCACCGCTTTTCGTGGGGTCAGTTCGCCAAGCAGCTTGCTTTTGGTCCGAGTCTTCCAATTTGGTTCGCAGCCAGCCTTGAATGTAGTTGGATCGAACAGCTTGGATCTCACCGAGCTCGCCACTGAGGATCATCTCACGAGCTTGACGAACAAGCGGGTAGCCAGTGTAGTTGTGCGTTACGGCGAAGACTTTACCAGACTTGGCGACGACTGCGGCTAAGTCTTCAGCCTGAGCAAGATCAAATGTCATCGGCTTGTCGCACACAACGTGAAAGCCGGCTTCCAGT
>CAYWNG010000038.1:0-19927 GCA_964458685.1 uncultured Pirellulaceae bacterium | reverse complement strand
GATGCTCGCGAAGTTAAGGTGGGGAGAAAGGTCACGATGTAAACACACAAAAACGGTAATCTACTCTTCATAGGATGACATTCGTGAAAGCGTAGTGGAGTTAGAAAGTACGGACAAAACATTTCCGCCGCTCATTGAAGCGTGGTCATCAATCGAATCCGAACATGAGATCTTGGACCATTTTGAAAGTTCTTGGGAAAAGCGAGAACTGTCAGGCAGAACAGCCGCAGGTAGCCGCTAATCGCCGGTGAAATGGACCAGAATGAACCTACCGATAAGATTCAGCCAGCGGGAGCGTCGTCGCGTAGCTAAACAGAAGACCGATGGGCCCTAGCCGACGCTTATGACGTTTGGTTGTACCGTCCAGGTGAACTTTGTGCGTCGGCCTTCCCCTGAAAAAGTCTGTCTTTACTAGAGGCTAAGAGGCTAATGCGCAGAGGAGGATTCCAGGAACCGATCGAAACCTGCATCTTGTGCCCAAGGTCGCTAGTCCAGCCAGTCCAATGAACTAAAGCCGTGGCGAGAGTAAAGTCACCTAGTTGCGGGTGCCTTTCAAGCACCCGCTCAAAGAAATTCAGCGTTACCCATGCATGGTATCGACTTTACTTCTTACGCCAATTCGCCATCTCGATGAACATCCAGCGTGACGCAATGGAATGCACCGCCCCAAGTTCTTCCGTGCCTCCAGCGCACGGGGATAGGCTGAAACCCGTGTTGCTCCAACTTGTGAATCAAAGGAATTTGTCGTTCTTCGACTATCACGGTTTTTTCCGCTCCGTCGACAACTAGCAGATTCAACCCAATCCAATTCGAAGCCTTGGGAGTGCCTGAGTGGTAGGGTTGTGGAATCATCTCCGGTGCTTCGATTAGTTGCCAGTCTTTGAGGCAGACCGGAAGTTGGTCTGGCCTCACATATCTCGGGTTGTACATTGCCTGGCCAAGGCACAGTGGGACGATCACAACATCGATATGATCGGGCGAAAACTCAACTGGGTGAATTCGAACGCGGCCTGAGCCATAGTAGGCGTCCAGAGCTTGCTGCAGCCAGGTTGCTGCCAGTTTATTGGCAGTGTTGTTGACATCGATGATGATATCGTTGCCAAGACGAACGCAATTTGCCGCATCGAAGAGCGGTTCGGTCTCATTGATTCCTTGAGATCGCGTCAAATCGTAGGTTTGGTCAAGCAATCGAGGGCGTGGAGTCGATATGTACCAGCCTTTGCCACCTGTATAAAGGTAGGCATCCAAGAGTTCTCGAACTGCGAAGGATTCAAAATATCGACCTCGGGTTGGTGAGGGAGCGTCGATCACCAAATCACCATGAATCAGAGTCATATCGCGGATGTTGATGGTTGATTCCTGGTCCGCATTCCAGCTAGGCGACCTTGCGGGCTGTGCAGAATCCAAATGATCAGCGCGGTGAACCACGACGCCAAAGGATTTCAAGACTTGCTCTAGGCCATTCAGGTCTTCGAGTGTCTCTTCAATTGCCCACTCCAGCATTGGTCCAGGAGCGGGGGGCTTGATTTCAAATTCGCCAACCCGATCAAAATTTCGTTGGGAAACATCCTTCATACTCGGCAGAAAAGCGCCTCGCGGGCTTCCCAAAATGATTTCGTGTAACCGTCCCCATTCGTTTACAGTCCAGACTTTGGAAAGTACTGATCTGTTAGGTAAGGCTGTCACGATTGGCTCAATCATCAAAAATCCTCGGCTGGTCCATTGTTAAACAAGTGTCGAGCACCAAAATTGCATTCGGTAATTGTCAACTATGCAATAGTTTGCTCATCGGAAGTATCAGTTCGTTTATCATTTACTTGGCTTATCTTCTCTTGCATGTACCATGAAAACCACGATTGGTTTGCCTGTTGGAAATCCCGATCTAGCCAACTCGTGCCGTAGAGTGTTTTGCGACACTTGCTTGAGCCACATTTACACTCGAGACCGTCCAGGTGAACATCGGTTGTTTCATAGTCAAAACACAATTCATCTCCCACTGCAATGTCTCGTCTCGCCAGCACAAGAATTTGGCCCTTGACTCCGATATTCGGATCACAACTATGGTTGAATCGCTTAGAATCATCGATGGCAGTTAAGCTGTTTGATTTCAAATAGAATCCCTCTGCAATCTGAAGCGAATGTGTTGCAAAGTTATTGACCACCGAACTACACAAGTCGACCTCATCACGCGTGCAAACAATGCCTCCCCAAACTGCGACCAATTCGTTTTGCCGAATCGGCTCGGTGGCAAACACACCTAATCCCGAAGTTGGAGATTCTCGAACTTCGCACTTTCCGCTAAGCCAGGAATGGAGCCTTGATTCTGGGCTTCGATAACTTCGACGCCCGACTTTACACAATGACGAGTTTACGGGGAGCGGCGTCAGCAGGATTGTATCGGAAGCGTTGGTCAAGTACTCTGAGGCAAATTGTCGGTTAGCCATCTGATCGCTTGGCGTCAGTCTTAGAAAGCCACTTATCGACTTGCGACACCTTGGCGAATTGCAGTGACAATCGAGAGGTTCAGCAATTGCCTCGGAGCAGTCGTAGTCGATGGTCAACTCTTCTCCAACTTCAATCTTCCGACGCGCGACAATCACTGTTTGACCGACGATACGCAGGTTGGCTTCGCAGCTATGATTGAAGAGTTCTGCATCATCACGTTGATCAGGTTCGTCCCAGCCCAAGTAAACACCCCAGCCAACGGATACGGTGTGCGTTAAGTAGTACTCATGGATTTGCCCGAGCTCTTCACACTCTTCCCCGGTATAGATCTTGCCTCCCCAAACGGAAACGATTTCATCGGCATTGATTTCACTAACGGCAAAAATGCCACTTCCTCCGATCGCTGACGTTCTCACTTCACACTTTGGGGAAAGATAGGAATTGACTTTCATCGTGTTGCTAAAACTGCTAATGAATCATGTTCGTTTTGCAACGGAAATCCGAAGCCCTCCAAGCCCCCCCCTTTACCAAGTCCGCCAGCCAAGCTGAAGTTCACCTGTTCGCCCTCGCTCACGAACATGGGCTTGATCGGCAAATACTTGACACCATTGAATGCAACGGTTGCCCCCAATGAGATCGTGCTGCATAAGTGGGCGATACCGCTTAGTGCCACTGCATTCAATTCGCCAGAGCTGGTTGCAGTAAAGCAGGATTCCATTTCGATTGATTGAGGCAGGTCGCCATGAAAGTCTATCGAGAAGACATCAATCATTTGCGACTTCGGGCTAAATGGCATGGAAAGCCAACTTGGAATATCATCCAAATCGGGCCAAGCGTGAACGGGAAAGGGTAACTGGTAGCCGTAACACTGAAAGTTCACATAGCCGAAGGCCAACTTTGCGTCGTATTTAGCTGGGATCAGTTTTGTCTGCGAGGTGATGATGCCTTTGTCGCGTAGCCCCTGTATCGCAGGGACTTGAAGTTCGTCAAGCAACCAAGTTTCGATCATCTCGGCTATGACAACATCGACCTTTTCAGGAACCGATACTTCGCGAATATCACCACAGATAACTTTGACGATGGAGCCCAGACCATTCTTCGTCGCGTTTTGCACAAGCTGGCGAGCCAACGACTCATCGACCTCAACGGAATAGACTTGCTTTGGACGGCACTCGGTCGAGAAGAAACTGAGAATGCCACTGCCAGCACCAATATCGAGAACAACGTCACCTTCACGAACAATGTCACGAATGGCTTGATGAAATGCGTTGGTGCGATGGACATCGCGCACGCATAGCGAGGGCACTTCGGAATGAGAAAAGTAGTCCACTTCAATTCTCCTCTTGCTTTATTGGATTGACAGGAACTGCTGCTGATTCAACTTCCTCAGGTCGATGCTCCCTTCCAAGCTCAATGCAAATGGCAGAAAGTACACCCAGCAGAATTCCGAGCCACTCCAGGCGTCCGATTTTGCCTCCGAAGAACCAAAGATCGCTTACTCCCACCAGCAAAACATGAAATACCGACGACAAGATGAAGGCGGTTGTAAAGCTCCGAGTATCCCACTTGAGAAAAAGACCGAACAACAAAAGGCTTGCCACCCAAACAATACAGGCAGCAACGAGCCAGAGCCACCTATTCGTCTTAACCCAGTGATAAATCCAAACATCCCCCAAGCCGCCAGTAATCCCAATCAACAGCAACATCGCATAGGCCCAACCGATTCCCATGTTGTTACTCATTTGTCGTCGATCTTCTGAGGAAGGTGGATGTACCGAGTCCAGAACACTCTCTGACAAGCATTAGTCCGTTCGCAATCGGCAGTGGTTTATAGAGTTCTGCATCTGAGGCGTCCCATTTACAAACAAACGAAATGCAATCAGGTACAAAGCCATCGTTACTACTTTGCCGACTGTTCAAATGAAGTAGATCCATATGCAGCCCTAGGCGACCTAAGAACTCGGGATCGACATCTAGCCCCCAATGCTTTCAGTCCAGCGAGTCCAATCAGCAAAAGAGAAGACGGTTCCGGAACCGCGCTTAGGTTCGTAACTCGAAACTGAAAAGTTCTTCCTGCATGCGCACGACCCAAGTTGGGATCGAACCCCGAAGATCCATTAAATGCATTCACCGCGATCATAGTGTTTCTGAAGTACTGTCGCCCCTCAAATATTCTCTCGCGATTCGGGTCTGCAACAATTGTTTGCGTAAAGGTCCACGGTACGGTTCCCGGATTCTCAAACCAATTATGTGCAGTGTTGTAAGTAGTGATATTCCCAGGCAAATAGTCTATTTTTATTTCCGTTCCTGCGGTTGCCCAAACTTCGAATCCGAGGAAGTGAGTCCAGTCGACGGTGGTAGGACCGAAGGTAGTGGTGTTATAGCTCCACGCAATATCTGTAATGTTGTTTCCGGAGTTGCTCCACGTAAAGACCTGTGAACTCGTACCTACGAGATTAGTAACCTGTAACGATAGATCACCATTTGTTGATGCCAGAGTCCTCTCTTCTCGAAAACGATTACCACGTTGATCATCAGTCCTCGCCATGGAGGCTCCAAATATGAGCAAATCCGCATTAGCAGAGGAAACGCCGTTTGTGAAAGTAATCGCGAATAGCATCACAAGTGTTCTATGCTTCGAAAAGCTCAGCATCATGATCTCCTGTGTGTCTTCAGGTGATAACCGATTCAAATAAAATTGAATGTCTCCAATAGCTCAAGCGTCGAGGACTGTCTGCACCGAACGGAAGTTGTCGAAATAATTTGCGAAATCGCGTGTAAGCCTAAAAACGATCTCCAATTACTTCCTGAAAACAGCATTCGTGGTGCTGCAATAGAAAATTCGTCGCATTCTTGCCACACTTCGTGTTCGGTTTTTCGTCTTTCTTCGCTCCAGGGGTGTTCGCTTTCATCGGAATACCCGCTTAGATGGTAAGGTTGAGAGAAAATCGCTTTCTCTAAAGTGGTACGAAATCAATGGTCCGTTCTACACTCAGAAACATGAGTAAAGCCAACGAGGAAAAAGCCATTGCGGCTGTTCAATTTTGGATCGATCACCCCTCCATGGACCAGTATCCGGATACGGACTGTGGAGGAGATGATACGGACTTGCAATCCGATATCGACATCTGCAAGCGACTGTTCGATTCGACAAGCGATCAGGCATCTTCGTTCGCGGCTAGATTTGAGGAGGTTTCGCTAGTTGGGACTGGGGCGTTTGGTATCGTTTTTCGTGCCACAGATCCAAGCTTGCGACGTACTGTTGCGATAAAAATGCTTCGCCCGAGCATTCGCCTTTCGACATCGGCGTGCGCTCGCTTCGAATGGGAGGCACGATCTTTGGCGCGTTGCCAGTTCGAAGGGGTTGTCCCTGTCTATGATGTGGGGCAGTTGAAGGATACTCCCTATCTCGTCATGGCCTATGCTGACGGACCGAATCTAGCAGACTATGTTGCTTCGCTTAAGTCACCCATCGCGCCTAGAGACGCGATTACCCTCATGCTTCCGATACTTGATGCGATCCACAGCGCTCATCAAGTGGGAATCCTGCATCGTGATCTTAAGCCATCCAATATCCTAACGCATTCGACATCGCCGGACGGCAATAACTTGCCGAGAACCTGGGTCACCGATTTTGGTCTAGCGAAGGATATTCTCGCTAAAGAAGAATCCGATTGGAGCGGCGTTGCACCAATCATTGGTACGGTTCGCTACATGTCGCCTGAACAAGCGTTAGGCAATAGTTCTCGTGCAGGCATCGCGTCCGATGTTTTCTCATGCGGAGTTATCCTTTACGAGCTACTTGCTGGTCGTTGCCCGTTTACCGGTGAGACAAAGCTTGATGTCCTGCAAAAAGTTGCCTTCGCTGACCCTCCTCCACTCAGGAATTCACAACACAAGATTGATCGCGGGCTGGAGGCTATCGTTTTAAAGTGTTTAGCCAAAGAGCCAAGCCAGCGATACGATACGGTGTCGGAAATCGCTCAAGATCTAGTCGCTTGGCTCGAACACCGTCCGATCCAAGCACGACCAATTGGCGCCATTGGCAGTGTCGTGAAATGGGCAAGTCGCAATCGAGCCCTAACAGCCACTGCAATCGCTCTCAGTCTTGGAACCCTGGTGTTTATAAATGTTGTAACGTGGCTGTACCTGACCAATCGGCAGCAGCTCAAACAGCTTCAACTTAAGAACCAAGAAATTGAAGAAGCCAATCAACTAGCAGAACAGAATATTGAGCTGGCTCTCTCGGCCGTCTCGATCACTCGCAAAGTCGCCGAGGGAACGCTTCGCTACGTTCCACAATCTCAAGAGAAGAAACTTGAACTGCACCAGAAAACACTTCCCTTTTACGAGTCATTTGCGGAGAGACGCAGATTCGATGAGTCGAGTCGTCGAGAGCTAAGCATTGCATATCACCATGCGGCCAATGCCGCAGAGAATTCGCTTCAGTTAGAACTCGCCAACCAGTATCGCGAAAAACAGTTTCACGTCGCGATAAGCTTAGCCAAGGACTTTCCTCAAAGCGCCGAGTATGCGTATTCAGTGTTCGTCAATCGGCTTTGGTCGATGCAGACTCTGGTTGGTCAAAGCGAGAAAAAGCAAGCTGCCGATCTGGCCGCAGTTTACTTGGAGAAGGCCCTAAGTCTTTCAGGCCAAAAACCTGATTATCTCGAAGCGAAGGCGGGATTTCTCAATCTCCAGTCCAGATCCCAAAGCTCCATTTCAATTGAAGAAGAAAGACGCAATCTGGCTGAGGCTCTTCGCATTTGCGAACAACTCGCGGACCAATACCCAGATCGCCCTCACTACCAAAGGCAATCAATAGCATGCTGGGTTCATCTAGCGCAACTCGAACTAGAGCAAAAGAACTATGCTGAAGCCGAACGTTGTGCAGATAATGCCCTCAAAGTATGCGAAACATACGGGGCTAAAATCGAAGATCAAGATAGTGTGTTTGAACAAAGCGTGAGAGCCTTAGAGGTCAAGATTGCTGCTGCTGTCGAACTCAATAAGATGGATGTGCTGGATCTGTTACAGCAATACCGTATCGCACTGCAACAACTCGTGGTTCGTGGTAGGAAATACGCCGGCTATGAGCTTTCTCATGTAAGAGTTCTAGGGCAAGTTGCATTGTGGCAATTGGCGAACAATCAACTAACCCAAGCCCGCGATACGCTTACCGAAGCTGAGACCAAACTAAGCCGCTTCGAAATGCGGGATCAATCGGATCTTCCCCACATCGAAAATGCCAACCAGTTTCTGGACGAGGTCCGTCGTCGCCTCGCGGCCGTTGATCCCAAGTAGAGCGATGAAAGGTACGACTAGCTGTCCGATGCTCATCCCAGTCCAACAGTAAACCATTAGCTCAACACAAAGTAGCGAGGTTGATATGCCGAGCGATTCATCTGAAACTCCAACCAGCGCACCGGAACCGAACGATGAAGGTAGTTTTGAGACGGCAGCTTTTACAAAGCAATCCACTAGCCGACTACTGGCAGATCGTTACCGACTGATTCAACCATTGGGCGAAGGCGGCATGGGGACAGTCTGGCTTGCTGAACAGCGAGAGCCGGTAAAGCGCAGCGTTGCCGTCAAGCTCATCAAGGCTGGTCTCGATAACAAAGCGGTTGTGGCTCGATTCGAAGCCGAGCGTCAAGCGCTGGCGATGATGGACCATCCCAACATCGCCAAAATTCTCGACGGCGGACTGTCGGAAAGCGGCGCACCTTACTTTGTGATGGAACTGGTTAAGGGCACTCCCTTAACTGAATACTGTGATGCCAAGAAACTGAACTTATCTGAAAGGCTAAAACTCTTCGTCCCTGTGTGCCAAGCCATTCAGCACGCTCATCAAAAAGGGATCATTCACCGCGATATCAAACCGTCCAATATCCTGGTTGCTCAGTATGACGATCAAGCTGTTCCGAAAGTGATCGACTTTGGCGTCGCCAAAGCAACCGGAGGTGTCTTGACCGAGAAGACGCTGAATACCGGTTTCGGAATTGTGGGAACTCCGCAGTACATGTCTCCCGAACAAGCATCAAGTGATAGAACGCTATCGCTCCTGGAGGACAGCGATTGCTTAAGAAGTAAGCTATCCGTTTGGATCTCTTGAGTTTCACCCGTAGCTGGATCGTATTCTGCAATCCTGCCTTGACGTCCTATCCCAATCAATCGCCCCGTCGCTTGCGAGAAAACCAACGGGCGATTCCCATAGCCACTGTTTGAGTTGAGCAACGGCATCACGGAAGGGTCAAGCTTTTTGACTTCTAAACCTGATTCTGCATCCCAAACATTGATCGTGTTGGAAATGGTGACAACATACTTCTCGTCAGGCGATAGAAGCAGTCCGATCACCGATTGTGGTGGGCGAAATCGAGTCGTTCCGAATTGCGCAATCACTCCTTGTTGTTTGAGCTCAGCGGCTTCCAACTCTCGCGTATCCTCATCCGATTTCTTTCCCTGACCATGGACCATCGTCACGGGCAACAGAAGCACAAGTGAGAGGATTCTGGCGAGAGGCGTTACCGAGTTCTGCATGATGGCGTTTTCACTGAATGAAGGTGGCTCAAGTCAATATTGGGTTGGCTAGGGGATCAAGAGGCAGGAAGCCGACTGAGCTATCACAACAATAAGAGTTTGCTATCAAGTCGCTCTACAAGATTCTACCGAAGAACATTCTTGTTTTGGTGAATTTTCAAAGAGCTTTTTCGAGCTTTCGATAGGCATGGGGTTTGACTATTCCGAGCGACATCGACTTTGAGGATTTTCAAAAATAGTCGAAAGCTGTTAAGCTAATTAACCTCGGACTGCGTCCCTACAACCACTTACAGCTGCAAACGCTGGAAACGTCTAGAGCTAAAGTGGGATTGGACGCAGAAAGACAATAAGACTTGAATTGACGATGCAGTGGACGCTCGAAAGCCAGCGTTGATCGCTACGCCATACGACAACATCAACGTAGGTTCGATTATGGATAGTGATGATGCGAGTAATCAGCCGCGGTGGAAAGGTAGTTTCTCGCGTGACGCAGAAATGCGCGGCGTTGATGTCATGGGTTTTCAAGAGTGCGGTGTGGGCGAAACGCTTACCTATCGTCCCAAGAGATGCTCTGAACAAATGGCCAGTGAGGTCGAAATAGTACATCCGCAAGTAAGGGTGCGATATGCAAAAACTACGCTTGGGAACCCCGCAAGGGATAAGAGCAAGGCAAATTGTTTGTGCCATGCTGGCTAGTTCTGCGGTTCATATCGCATTCGCGATCATCGCAGCTTGCACCTTGATTCAGTTGCAGACGAGTGAATTGTTGCATGTTGAGTTGGGCTCGCAGGTGTCGGAATCTATTGAGCTTAACGTAACACCTCAAGCTGAGGTTTTGCCCGAGGAACTTGAGATTGAAACGCCACTTGAAGTGGTCGAAGTGGTTTTGCCCAGTATCAACCTGGACTTGCCGGTAGCCAATCCTGGTGGCTCGGAGGGGCGGATGTCTACGAACACGCGTTTGCAAGCCATGATGGCAAGCGGCTTATCCGATGTTGGTGCTGGTCGTGGTCGCCGAGGCGTTCGTGGGATAGGTGATCGCGACGGTGGCGGATCGTTCGATAAGATGGTAGAGAGTCTCAAGCAGGGACTGGAGCTAGTTATTGTGTTTGATAGTACGGCCAGCATGGCTCCTGAAATTAAAGACATGAAGGAAAGCTTCACGAAACTTGGCTCACAATTGCTTGATACCTTGCCGAATACCCGGATCGCATGTGTTTCATACAAAGACGAGGTAGATGCTCCGGTTGTTGAGTATTCAGAGTTAACGAATGATCTGTACGGCATCAGAAAATTTCTCTCTAAAGTTGAAGCCACTGGTGGCGGGCTAGATTTACCCGAGGCCGTTGAACTGGGACTCAAGCAAGCCATCGAGGGCTATGACTTTCGGCCCGAAGCCGTGAAAGTGGTGCTACTCTTCGGAGATGCCCCACCGCGTCAGCCAGGGTTTGAGACCGCGCTGATGTTGGCTAGAGATTTTTCTATGCAGCACAATTGTTTCATCAGCACGATTTCCGTTCGTGCAAAACAACCCATCCCTGAATTCTACTACATTGCAACCGCAGGAGGCGGCGAGTCGATGATCCTTGGAAATAGGAAGATACTCAAGGAGCTTCTGTTGCTAATCTTTAGAAAGACTCACCGAGAGCAAGCGGCTCGACTGATGCACCTACAAGAGAGCCAGTAACCACGTTGAATTTTCTAGGCTCAAGTGCCAAGAGCAGTTTCGTGATCGATTACAGCAAGTCATCGACCTTCACCTCCGCGGGAACGCCTCGATGGATGATAGTCGCGAATCGATTTATGCGGGTAGAGGCGAATGAGCGTCTTGCTCGATACGAACATCCTGCTGCGAATGAGCAACAAACTTCACCCAATGTACTTGGCGGCAAGGGAATCCGTCGCACGTCTGGAAATCGACCGGGGTCGACTTGGTGATTGTCCCGCAAGTAGTCTATGAATATTGGGTTGTGGCAACTTGGCCCATTTCCGCAAATGGACTGGGACTGACCTGCCACCAAGCTGAAATTGACGTAGATCCGTGGACTGCACTTCGCATGAATCAATTTTGTGTTCTTTGTGATTTTTCGTGGCCAGCAAGATTCGAGTATTGGGGTGATCGTGCGCAAGTTTGTGTCGCCCTTCGGGCTTTGGGATCTCGCTTTCTTGATTCCGGTGGCTGACGCTCACCGGCATAGATGTGTCGCCCTCCGGGCTGAAAACAACAGCCAATAATCGCGGGACTCGCCGCGCTCACTCAGGGCTGAGGTTGTATCGCCACTTGGTGGCTGGTTAATTGGGTTGGATGCTAGAGTGGTAGGGTAAGGTACGGGGATAAGGTACGGCGATAAGGTACGGGGACGCAGCATGAGTGGTATAAGTCCACCAACCGACGGCTCGCTCATGAAATCTGCGTCATCAGGTCTTCTCGGCTTTGGAATCGTTTAACCCCCGCTAGAGGGTTGGTGCGGTGCAGCGGTGGGACGGGCGGGTGGAGGAAAGTGCCGTGGAGAGCGGGAAAAGGGTGAAAAGTAACGGCTTTTCGGGACTTTTGGCGCAAGGATTGATTCGCTGGGGTATCTGTTAGTACCCCTCTAAACGATGCGAAGCGATGACCCTGGCTGCCGACTGAACCATGACTAATACCGACGAACATGAACTCGAGCAAATTATGGCTCGATACATGGAAGATCTGGAAGCAGGTCGCTGCGTCGACGAGGCGGTGCTCAGAACCCAATATGCGCATCTTGAGCCTGACCTGAGCGAGTTCCTGCAGGCGCATCGCAAGTTTGTTCAGGCCGCTCAGGCGGCTCGCGATG
Organism: uncultured Pirellulaceae bacterium; assembly: GCA_964458685.1. Taxonomy (GTDB): domain Bacteria; phylum Planctomycetota; class Planctomycetia; order Pirellulales; family Pirellulaceae; genus Aureliella. The sequence goes on along the minus strand of CAYWNG010000038.1, from coordinate 8,123 downwards.
AGATCGAAGCGGCTAGCAGCGATACGCACTCGTCGCGTGAACTGGATACCGATGCTGAAAGACAGAGTTCGACGGGTGTCAGTTCAACTCAATCGGTTCCTCGACAGCTTGGTCCCTACGAGATTATCGAAGAGATCGACCGCGGTGGAATGGGCGTTGTCTATCGAGCGAAGCATGTCAGTCTGGATCGCGTTGTCGCGCTCAAGCTGATACGCTCGGGCGAATTGGCGAGCGACGAAGAGGTGCAACGATTTCACACCGAGGCCGCCGCAGCCGCCGCGCTCAATCATCCTGGCATCGTGCCGATCTTCGAAGTCGGAATGCTGCAAGGCTACTACTATTACACGATGGCTTACATCGAAGGGCAGAATCTATCGGCGATCCTTCGCGAGGGACCGATCGAAAAACAGCGAGCCCTTAAGATCCTTGCAAAACTGTGTGATGCCGTCGATCACGCGCATTCGCATGGAGTCTATCATCGCGATCTCAAGCCCGCCAATGTCCTGATCGATGCCAACGATCAACCGATCGTCATCGACTTTGGCTTAGCCAAGGTCACCAGTCGCGAGGGCGATTTGACAATCACCGGTCAAGTGCTGGGCACGCCGGCTTACATGGCACCCGAACGCGCGCAGGGGCGAGCTACACCAGGGCCGGCAGAAGACATCTATTCGTTAGGGGCACTCGCGTACTACATGTTCTCTGGCCAGCCGCCGTTTTCAGGACCAACACCATTCGATGTGCTGCTGCAAGTACTCGACAGCGAGCCGCCGCATCCATCGCAGATCGTTAGTAGCCTAGATAAACACGTTGACTACTTTTGCTTGAAGGCACTTCGCAAAGATCCCGCTCAGCGCTACTTGCGAGCGAGCGATATGGCCAAGGACGCTCAGCGATTGCTGCAGGGCGAGTCGATCGATGCTAAACGGATGTCGATCGCGGAGTCGTTGGAGAGTTGGTGGAATCGCGAGCCGATTTTGGTTTCTCACGTTTGCGGTATCGGAGCAACGGCAACGATTCTGGCTCTGAGCTATTGGATTGCGGGCGGAAATGGAGCGGCCTTCGCGTTTAGAATGAGCCTGTTTGCTGTTTGGATGGTGGCTTCGTATTTGCTACAACGTTGGGTTCGATTCGCTCAGCATCGTGATGTTGCTTGTCTGACGTGGACAACGATCGATGTGGTGTTGTATACGTGGTTGATCTCGTTTGCCGAACCGCCTCGATCGTTGTTGCTTATCGGCTATCCGATGATGATCGTTGCCAGCGGTTTGTTTTATCGTAAGCGGTTTGTCGTCTACACCACCATCTGTTGCATCCTTGGATTCTTAGCGCTGGTCTTTCTCTTTCCTCACCGAACTTACGAAGGGTTTGATATCGACGAGCAGTATCGGCTGGCGGAAATCCGCGACAGCTATCAAGGCTTGGATATCGATTTCTTTCGATACGAATACTCGGGCATTTTTCTTACCGGCATGATTGTCATTTGTTTGACATTGCTGTCGGTCATTCGGCGCGTTCGTCGGTTGAGCATTTTCTACGGCGAAGAGACTTAGCTTCACACGAAGCTAGGGGTTGTTAGTTTTGGCTAGCCGTTGCAAAGCACTTTTGCCTTTGCATTAGCTCGCATGTTAGTTGGAGAGTTATTGTGGAAGCGGTTTGTACAATTCTCGGAGTTATCGCTGCCTTAGCGACTGTCGCCGTCATCGGTCACGGTTTGTGGCTAGTGTTTGCTGGTTTGTTTCGAGCGATTTTCGGTACACAGGATGCGAGTCCAAGTCCTACCCCGAGCACAGATCCGAACCAGCGTATTCTTGATGACTTGGCCGCTGCTAATCGTTTGGTTGGCTATGCAAGGTTCAAGGGTTGGTTGAACGGTGAACAGATCGAGACTCTTCAGAAGTTACTAAAGTCGTTTGCTGAGCGGCAGTCCAACCCGCACTTCGCATCCCCATCCACTAACACCGCACCAGCGTCACTTGCAGCTGAGCTAAATACAGACGAGTCTGCAACGCTGAGCATCGCTAAAGTCGAGCCAACCGTCGAATCGAAAACCTTCCCATCGGCAGCACTACCAGCCGTATCCCTGCAATCGGTCGCTGTTTCACCAGTTCATGCACAACTAAACGCTGCGCCAGTTCAAGCGTCGCCAGTTCCTACCGCCCCGCTGCATCCGTTGGAACAGCCTGAGCCGCTTGTGCCCGCAGCACCAAGCACACCGCCTCGTCCGATCACCGCGGACCTGCTCAGGACTTTCATGGAGCGATCGAATATTCGCTGGATTGAGATCGTCAGTGCGGTTCTGATCGTAGTGGGCTCGGTGGGGCTTGTGATCAGCCTTTGGAGCACGTTATCAGAGACAAGCCGTTACTTCCCATCGTTGGTCTTTTTGCTCGCCACGGTCGCAGTTCACGGCGCAGGTCAATACACGTTACGAAGGTGGAAGCTTCGCAGTACCTCTCGCGGTATTCTCCAAATCGGGTTGATGTTGATTCCGCTTTCGGTGTTGGTGGGAATCTTGCTTTCGCGTCGTCCTGGTGTCACGCCAGAACTAGATCCGTTCACGATCGGCGTTTTATGCCTTGGCACGCTGGTCTATGGAACGTTGGCAATAACAGCCAGTCGCGCGCTCTTTGCCGGTCGATGGCTTCCGATCTCCATCGCGGTGATCATCGGTGCTATAACTCTGGTTCCTATCCATTTCCTGGCCTCTCGCGAGTTGATTCAAGTCAAAAAGTCGGCAATCACGCTTGTGCCTTTGATTCTGGTGAGTCTGTTTAACGTGTTGCAGTTGAGCGGCTTTGCAAGCTTGCCAGTCATTAGCGCTGGTCGCATGCGTCGCGTTGCCAGTCAAGTGTTGCAAGTCATCTTTGCAGCCGTGGTTCCATGCGCTTTCTGGGTCATGCAAAGTCGAGGGCTGGGGCTGAGTCATACGGCGACTGCTTGCGGTGGTTTGCTGCTGGCAGGTTGGGCCAGTTGGGGTTGGACAGCGAGTCTCAAGAACCTTGTCCGTCGCTTTGATTCAGCCAGCGCGATGGCCGTTCGAAAGAGTTCAGGACTAAGTTGGTATGTCGTCGTAGCTTGGTGTTTAGCCGCCTTGTGTAGCCTTGCATTAGGTGCCATCGTTTGGCAAGCGATGGACAATCGAAATCTGTTAGCGGGTTCGCTGATGGTGTTGGCTCTGTGGTGGTTCATTCACGGAATGCGCTGCGGGCTGCTGACAAGTCTGTGGGTAGCCGCCAGCGCGACGGTTGTTTCGCTTGGAATGTTTGCTGAGGGTCGCTTGTCGGATGCTACCAATCGATTGGCAATGGCGGACTGGTTGTCATTCTCGCGAGTCGGATCGCTGAGCGTTGCTGGACTTCTCGTCGCAGGCTTAGGCGGAATTCTCGCCTTGGTTTTCGCCAAGAGTTGGCGAACGGATTTTGGCTTGAAGGCCATCTTCAATAGCGAAGTCGGTCTGCGAGCTTCGCTGCCAAAGCTTCCTGTCGGAATTATCGGAGGTGCCGCGACGATTCTCTTGCTGACCGCTGGATTGACGACGTTAGCCAGCTTGACCTCAATCAGCCAGCCACCGTACGGAGGCAACTGGGCTCCGCTCATGCTCTTGGGTTATGGTGTCATGCTGATGATCGTTAGTATCGCAAGACCTTCAGCGATCCAGCAATCGATCAAGCTGCTCAATCTTCAAAAGGCAGCGATGATTCTGGGCCAAGGAATTCTCTTGCTCGCCGTAGTCAAGCTATGTCATTCTGCGCCGCAGTTGCCGGCTTGGTTGATCGATTTACGTCCGACGTATGCTTGGGCCATTGGAACAGGAGGCTTGGCGTTGGCTTGGGCCGCGCTAGCTGCAGTGCTTCGAAGCTTTGTGCGCGACGCATCCTCTGCACGCGACGAGGCGACTCAGTTTCAAATTCAATCGTTGAGCATTGGTGGTATCGCTTTGGCGGTTGCATCGTCGTTGGCATACTGGTTGCGCGATGATCAGTGGACTCTAGCAGCGAGCGCCGGTTGGATTTTGCCAGCGACTTTGGCACTCGCTTTTGTCGCGCTGAGAATCGCGACCCTACGTGAGTTTACGTTGCTGGGCTTGAGTGCATGGGTCTTGAGTGCAACCACTGCAGTTGGAGTTCACTACCAATGGTGGAGCAGCTTGGGGTTAGTAGCGACGATCGGCGTTCTGGCATTGGTTGAGCTTGCGATTCTCTGGGCGAACCGTTGGATGATGGAACGCGATTCAACAGGATCGCCAGAATCAAAAGAATCTGCTGACTGGCGGTTTGATGGTCATCGTTGGGCGAGCGGGTCGCTGTTGAATCTGAGCTGGCTTGCTGTGACGGCTGGTGTGGCGGTGATTGGATTACTGCAGTTGTATCTCAATCTCAACGGTAGCGACCTTCCCGAGAAGTTCTTCGAATCCGCGCCGATGACTTGGCAGCGATCCGCGATTATTGCTTTGGCCTATTTGGTATTGGCGGCCTTTACTTACACGATTCGCCCCGGACGATGGAGCACAGCCAAGCTTTGGTTGTCGGTGTTGCCAGTTGCAGTGGCCATTTTAGTTGGCACACTGGTCAATCCTCCGCTGGGAGTGCCCGTCGCACTTTGGATTGTCGCAGCCATCGTAGTCGTGTTTGAGCTTCTTCCAACAAGATCGGCGTGGGGTAAACAGTTGGCAAAGCTGGATAAGGATGAGTCTCTGGATAGTTCGCTAACGATTCACCCTTATCAGTGGCTTCGTATACTGCTGTGGCTTTCTCGTTCGGTACTTGTAGTCGCAACAGCCCTAATCTTCTTGAACTATCTGTTCCGAGGTTTACCAGAATCACTTGTTCCCGATACCACAATCGCAGCTACTTGGTCTGGTTGGTTTAGTAACGTTTTCCGAGTTTGCATTTGGGCCTTGCCACTTTGGTTAGCGCTGACCGTCCGTTGGATGCGAGCGGTGGTCACAGGCGCTGCGACGGATCATCTTGTAGCGTTGGGCTATGTGTGCGGTGGAGTGACAGCGTTCATTGCAACCTTCGCCGGAGCGATCGAGTGGCAACAGATGACGCTGTTAGCCTTGCAGTGCTTCTCACTGGCGATGCTGTTGGTCTCGATGGTTACGCTTGGCTTTACAACGGGTCGCAATTGGCTGGGGCTTCGACAATTGGATCAAAAGAGTTCCGCATTGGAAGTACTCACCAAGGCACGCAAGGGGGCTCGTTATCGACAAGCCGAACAAGCTTCGTGGAACTTGTGGATCGGTGCGATCGTACCAGCCGCTTTGATCTGCACAGGTGCCGCATGGATGGTCAGTGTGTACCCAAGAGTTCAGATGACGATGCTGAACTACATCGGCGGTTTCGGTACTTTAGCCATCGTTGGTTTAGCGGTTGCCTTAGGTTGGTTGCTGGCAGTTGGGCGAGGCTGGTCCAAGTTTGGCTTGTTAGCGATCACACTTGGTCTGCTTTCTCCACTGGTTGCAGCCAGCTACGCAAGTTGGCTGATCAATCATCCAGAAAGCCGATTTGAGTTTGCGGGAAATTATGAACCAGTGCGACTACAGATTGGACTTTGGTTAACTTCGCTGGCGATCGCATTAGCTATCCGCATCTACTGCACCGCGACGTCTCGAAAGATGTCTGCGCTCGCAGAAAGCAGTTGCATCGCACTGGCCTCGGTGGTTGGCGGGCTGTCGATCTTCGGAATGAGTGATTCTGTCTGGGCGGCTGGACAGTTATTGGTGCTGTCTCTGATCATTGCGATGAGTGGCGAAGTCTCAGGACAATCATGGCGAGGCTACGTAGCGGCGTTTGCAGCATGGGTCGCTTGGATGCCCTGGATGGTGCGAGGAATGAACACCGATGGTCCATTCTTCGTGTGGCAATCGCTTGTTAGCGTAGTTGTCATCGCGCTTCTGGCAATGGGAGTCCGTTGGTTGTTACGTTGGCGACGCATCGAAGTAGTGCAGCAGTTTAGTTGGACGATTGATCGATCAACGATCCTGTTTGTATCGATCATTGCGTGGCTTGCGAGCGGCGTTTGGACGATATGGTCACCAGTGGCTGGACCCAGTAGCAACTGGGTTGTCGGTGTCATTGTCGGGATGTCGATCGGCGTGTTGGCTCTTGCGATAGCGCGACTTTGGGAGTCGAAGCCAGGGCATCGCGGCTTGGGTGTCTACATCAGTCTGATCGCATTGGTTTTAGTAGTTGTTCAAACTGTCTGCTGGCGAGTCGATGCAGCGACTGTCTATCGTAGCTTGAGCTGGTGGAGCAGTATGTTGGGAGCGATGGCTACAATGGCAGTGCTGCTCAAACAGATGATTCAACAGCCGGGCTTATTGAGTTCGCTCTTCAATCTCAAGCTGCTTGCAACGCCGGAACGATTGAGCATTGCTAGTCGTCGGATGAGCCTTTTCCACACGTTAGTCGCTCTGTTTTGCTTAGTGCCGAGTGTATGGTTGGTGTTGACGATGAGCCAAGAGACACTGAGGCTGGCTGCGATTGCTTTGCCGCTGCTTGGTGCGGCTGCGATCTGGCCGATTTCGTTTCAGGATAGTCGAGCGTTCCAGCGAGGCAGCGTGGTTCTGCTTGCCAGCGCGACCTTAGTGTTGGCTTGGTGGGCCGATCTTCCTTCAGCGTGGATGCTTCGTCAGCCGCATGAATCCTGGTTGTTTGTGCAACGCGCCTTCTTGGCAATGACACTGCTGAGCGTGCTTTATCCGGTCGTCAATTACATTCGCAGGCGAGAGGATGCTTGGGCTAAGACGCTCAACTTTGCAAGTTGGATCTGCCTAGGAATCTCACTGGTAGTTGGACTGGCTTTGGTTCTAGGCACGTCGCTCGGATACTGGGAGAATTTTCCAGCAGAGACGTCGCTGGCAGCCCGAGTGATGTGTGTTGTCGGATGGGTCGTGCTCTTCTCAAGACTGTTGCAACTAGCCGCGTGGCCAGGCAGTCTAGATGGGCTGACCTTCGGACAGAGAACCAGCGCGGTGTATGTCGCAGAGATTACTATTGCGCTCGCCAGCGTCACGATCTACTTCTTGTTTCCGAATCTGTTTCATGGTCGGTTTGCGAATTGGTGGCCGCTCATCATGTTCGCCATTGCGTTCGGCAGTACCGCGCTAGGTTATTGGCTCAAGAAGATCGATCTGCCAGTACTTGCTGATCCGGTTAGTCGAAGCAGCCTGCTATTGCCGATCATTCCGCTGGCAGGTGTTTGGGCGTTTCAGCCCGAGCGAGCGACAATGCTGTGGAATCAGTTCGACCGCTTTGCAGTGTTGCTGGTGATTGGGTCCAGCTTGTATGGCTTGCATGGCTGGGTGCGCGGATCTTTGGGACTTCGCGCGTTTTCAGGAGTTTTGGCTCTGCTGGGCTTCTGGTCGTTCCTGCATCACCACCCGAGTTTAAAGTTCTTTGAGCATCCTCAATTCTGGCTACTACCGCCAGCACTGGGGGCTCTACTGTTTGTCGAATGGAACAAATCGCGATTGGAGACATCGGTTGTAACGTCGGTCCGTTACGTGGCAATCTTGATTGCATACTTCAGCAGCACGTCGGAGTTGTTCTTTAAGGCGTTTGCTGGAAGCTTATGGCCACCGATGGTCTTGTTGACCTTGGCATTGAGTGGAATCGCGGCCGGTATCGTACTCAAGATCAAGCCATTCCTATTTTGTGGCGCGGCCTTCACGGTTGTCGCGCTTATCGGAATGGCAATGCATGCGGCTGAGGCGATCGATCAAACATGGCCGTGGTGGGTATTTCTCATCGGGATCGGCTTGAGCCTGTTTACCATGCTCGCGTACTTCGAAAAGAATCGCTCGCGGGTAGTCGCTTATCTTGAGGAGCTCAAGCAATGGAATTAAGCATGGATCGAAGAGTTCGAAGAGTTAGTTCTCTTCAAACTCCGGTTCTTGAGGCGTAATTGAAATCCTGCTGGCTTGCCCAGCAGATCGTTAGGCTTCTAGATAACGAGGTATCGCACCATAGAAGCTGCGGAGTGGTGTTGGGTTTCGTTCCTCTACCCAACCTACCAGTTCCATTCCAACATCTAAAAAGACTATCCAAAGAAAACCTTTTTGGCCGTATCTCGTAAAATCCACTGTTTGTCGCTGGCGGTTAGGAATTCAGTATCGT
>CAYWNG010000037.1:16834-20266 GCA_964458685.1 uncultured Pirellulaceae bacterium | reverse complement strand
CGCGGCTTTGATCACAACATCCAGAGCGCTGGAGGCTTTGACTTGGTGCTGCTGGGCATCGGTCGCAATGGTCACATCGGCTACAACGAACCTTTTTCAATGCGGAAAAGTCGCACACGACTTTGCACGCTCGATCCGATTACTCGTCAAGCCAGTGCCAGCGACTTCTTTGGTGAGTCGCACGTTCCATTGCAAGGCTTGACAGTTGGCTTGGGGCCAATTCTTGCGGCTCGGCACGTTTTGCTTTTGGCCTTGGGGGAGCACAAGGCTGGGATCATTGCTGAAACATTGGAAGGCGGGATCTCGGACCGTGTTCCCGCTTCGTACTTGCAAGAGCACGCCGATGCGCGAGCTCTGTTGGACTTGCCGGCAGCAGGCAGTTTGACCAGCGTTGCCAAGCCTTGGCTCGTGGATAAAGTCACTTGGGACGAGCGACTGATCAAGTGCGCGGTCCTGTGGCTATGTGAATGCTCTGGAAAGGCTTTGCTCAAACTGGATGACGACGATTTCCGTAGACACGATCTGCATCAATTGCTTCGACATCATGGACCAGCTCAAAAACTAGCGCATCGAGTCTTCCGTTGGATGCAAGATACGATCGAGTACCATCCGGCCGGTCGCGATCGCAAAAAGGTGCTTTGCTTCAGCCCTCACCCTGATGACGATGTGATCAGCATGGGTGGCACTTTGATTCGTTTGGTCGAAGATGGCCATGAGGTACACGTTGCCTACATGACCAGCGGAAACATCGCCGTGTTTGATCACGATGCCTCGCGCATCGCTGACTTGGTGACTGAATACAATCGGCTGTTCGAGATCGACCATCAGAAGTCGGCTCAGGTGCAATCTCAAGTTCGCGAAGGACTGCGCAATCGAACTCCGGGTCAGCCCGATCACGAGACCGTGCTCAAGATCAAGGGGCTGATTCGTTGGAGCGAAGCTAGAGCTGGAGCGATGCAGGTCGGTTGCCGCGAGCAAGACCTGCATTTCCTGGACTTGCCTTTCTACCGCACGGGAACAATTGCCAAGCGGCCCATGGGACCTGATGACACTGCGATCATTCGAGATCTCTTGGATCGTGTTCAACCCGATCAGATCTATGTTGCCGGAGACTTGGCCGACCCGCATGGAACGCACCGAGTTTGTGCTGAAGCGATCTTCCATGTGTTGATGCAGATGAGAAACGAAGGTCGAGTTATCCCTGAAGTGTTGCTCTACCGTGGTGCGTGGCAGGAATACGCTTTGCATGAAATCGAAATCGCCGTTCCACTTAGCCCGAGCGATATCGATCTCAAGCGCGAAGCCATCTTCATGCACGAAAGCCAAAAGGACGAAGCTCTGTTCCCCGGTTCTGATCCTCGCGAATTTTGGCAACGAGCCGAAGATCGCAACAAGGGAACGGCAGAGAAGTACAACCAGATTGGACTACCTGAGTTCTTTGCTCTCGAAGCATTTACTCGCTGGAAGGGTAACGACATTTAGTCGCCTCCCTTAGTCGCCTCCCTTAGGGTGTGTGAAGCATCTGTTCTATATGTATGTACTGCGTCGCAATTGACGTAACTCACTAAGTTGCCAAATTTCAATTCTCACCCGCATGCGAAACACACCATGGGGGTTAGACTGTAACTTTAGGAATTCGTCGAAAACAGTTTGTTGAGAACTTACTAATCGGAAACCCCATGAATAATCTTGGAACTAGCGAATCCGCTTTTGATCAAAAGCTAGAACATCTGAAATTGGCGGACGAGCGATGGAAGATGGTTCGCTCGGCCATCGAGCATGAAGACAACCTGGTCAATCGACGGCTGGGATGGTTGTTTATTGGACACGGCATCCTGTTTGTCTGTTTTGCAATGTTGCAAAAGGATGTACTAGATAGCAGTCATAAGCTTGAGTCCGCATTAGCCATTGAAATGGGGCTAGCGGTGCTTTTCTTATGCGCAGCCTTCATTGCAATGGCAACGCATCGAAGTAACGGCACGGCAAACAACCACATTAGCTCGCTCCGGCAATGGTGGATGGACAACGGACTCGCACCTGAGACATCCAATACAATAGCTGCGGCACAGATCGGTGAAAAATCTAATCTCGCGTCCACATCTAGCAGCATTCCGCCTAGCAACTTTCCTCCGATCGACGGATCTGTTGCGGCCAGTCGCGGAAGCGTACCAACTCTGATAGCCCTGATGGATTTGGTCCTGTTAGTCGTCTGTTTAGGAATCAGCGGTCAGAGGTACTTGGACAGCAAGCTATCCTCCAGCGTTCCGCGCGTTATCGAATCTCGATCCGCACGCGAAGGGAATTCTAGAATGGATATGTCAGACCAGCAGAGTGACTTGGGCGCATCGCAAGAAAGCGGTGCTAGTGGTGGTAGCGAAGGTGGCGGTGGCGGCGCCCGCTCAGCCGGCGCGATCGATGTGCCGTAGTTAGTAGTGATTGGTATTTGATTGTTTTCGTATAGGTCTAGTGCGTCGACTTTGCAAGCGAGTCGACGCACCAACAAGCAAGGCTGGATTTGAGTTTCATGTCTGTCGTGGACTGATGCATTCTCTTAGGTAATCCTCTTCCGATTGGGGTCGGTCCAATATGGTCTGTCGGCAGCAGTTCTCAACACAAAGCTGCAGGCGTGGGCATCAGAAGCGTAGCCGATCCAGAATGGAGGCCCTGACTCAAGAGGGCGCCAACCGTGATTGAGAGCAAACTCGATCGCATGTGGGATGACTTCGTACGTGATTGTCCCAAATGGATCGATCATCAGTTTTGCACCAACTCCGCTTGCATGTTGGACGGTAGCCACTCCGCGTCCATTATCACCACGAGAGCCTTTGGACCAATAGTATTCGATTCCATCGAATTTGACTTTTTCGCGGTTTCGTTTCGGTAGTGCCATAAATGGTTGTGTTTAGAAAGAGTAATCAAACAGCTCAATCTTTATTCAAAGTCATTCGATTGGGTGTCGCCCCTCGGATGGCTTCTATTACCGCTGCGGTGAATGCGTCAAAATGCTGCGAGTCCTGTCCTCGACGGCAGTAGCAAAAGCTTGAGTGCGGTTCAGCGCCGTAAAAGTACAGCCATTCTTCCTTGCGATATTTGAGAAACAACATGAGCCCCATTATTGCGAAGACACTAATCAGCCCTGCTACGACTGCCGAAGCCATGTGGGAAAAACGGTCAAACAAAAGTGAGCACGCTACCATTAGGCCAATCAAGGTTGTTCCCAAAAGAAGTCCAAGGTTGTTAGGTGGCCCGATCGTCCTCATGTAGTCAACTTGAAGTTTGCTGAGGGGAATCACTCGTTCATATCTGCCATGCCATAGGTAGTTGCAAGACCAATGGACCGAGTCTTCTTGCAATACGACACGTCCCGAAAGCCCAAGGTTCGAGAATCGGTACTCGTTCATCAATGGTTCCTCCAAGTTCTAACTTGCGCAT
>CAYWNG010000037.1:0-16734 GCA_964458685.1 uncultured Pirellulaceae bacterium | reverse complement strand
GTTCGAGAATCGGTACTCGTTCATCAATGGTTCCTCCAAGTTCTAACTTGCGCATGCACTTTTTCAACGTTAAATGTTGCTACGGTTAGTTTAGCGAAAAGCCTAACGATCCACCGGGCAAGCCGGAGGGATTAATGCAGTAGCTTGCAAGGGTTTTCAATACTGCTGGCTTGCCCACCAGATCGTTAGGTTTCCCAGCTACACAGAAGATACACCACGCTTTTTTTCGCTCGCTTGGCCGCCAAAACCACGAAAGACTAACTCAACGTCCGAATCATCTTCATTGCGACTGGGAACCAATAATGAAGTGCCTACAAAACGCTTTAGCCAGTGCTTGAGTCTTGTTAGCCTACAGTACGGGCTGTTCTCGATCTTGATGTGCTTGAAGACTCGAAGTCTTCGGGCGTACCCAACTGGCCAGTCCGCGGAGGCAAACTACAATTCCAATCACAAGCGTTAAACGAACAAACGAATGTTGTACAGAATCAGCAGACAGTACCACGAGAATTGACGTTGCTGACATTACGAACCCCAAGGGCATGACAAGACCAAGAATCGCAACTCTCTTTAGGCCACTTCTTACGTTCATACGAGAAAGTACGCGCATTCCACAGACAAATGCGGCAAGGAAAGCAAGAGCGACCGCTAGAACAACCACAATCGCCAACAAGGGATACCACCCAATATCGGCGAGGAACCAATTGAATGCTGCAAAGAAAATCGCAAAAGGTAAGGGGGCTGCAAACATGTCAACGAGTTGCAGTCGGACTCTATCCTTAGAATGAACTGTTGGAATGTTCAGGATTGGCGAGAAGATAGCGTACGCAACGCAAATCGCTGTTAAAAAGTACAGCAATAAGAACAGAACTACTGGCACCATGTTACTAGCTCACCTTCAATTGCGACTTAGAATGATTTCGACGCAAACGGCTTTGGCAAGCATTCTAAGCTAAACGGAACCCGCCAGTGTCAGTATTCCGATTGGAATCGATGTTGGCTTCGTTCAATCCGCCATAAGGTTAGCGCGAGCATGACCACAGTTGCTACGGCTAAGATGAAGAGGTGAGACCACATCGACTCCTCCCATAAGAACTTGACTCCATCTGGGCTGTCCTTGAGGTCAACATTCAACCAATCCATCATCAACGACCTTAAACGATACGAGATCGTGAAGCGATTGATCACGGCGGGAACCCATCCCATCGCACCTTCGATACCAACTGCGTAGGCGAAGGCAAAGACCATCGATCGACGTTGGAACAATGCGCCCAACGTAATCATCAGCGCTCCGTAGACGATGGCTGCAATCCAATTCACAGCGAGGATAACCAAGAGAGAGTCAAAGGCTTTACTAACGCCAAAGGACCAAGCTATGAAAGTGCACAACAGGGCAGCCAGCGAAGTGCAGGAACCGGTCCACAAGACGGCGACAAGATACTTGCCCAGTAAAATCGATCGTCGAGCTCCTGGTCGAATGACACTGTAGATCCACGTCTGCCCTTCTAGCTCAGCATTGACGATTGGCACCGCCCACAGCAACATGCACAATGCAGTTATGACTTGAGGCAACAAAATGAACAGCAGAGCGCTGAAAACCAGATAGTGTCGGTATTCAAACCCGCCTGTCTTAGGCAGCCGAATCAAGTAGATAGTCGCCGTGATGAGGAGCACAGGGAAAATCGCCATTCCCAACCACAACGCAATTCGAACGGGTGTAAAAGTTCGGATCAGCTCGTAACTCAGTACTCCTTGAAGTGAATTCCATAGCGATGGCTTGGGACGCTGGCCCGCAAGGCTCAGCCTATTCAAAGCCTGTTGGGCTCGTAGAGTGTCCGAATCGTGCAACGCGTCTTGGCTCATGCAGAAACTCCCGTCATTAGGATTTCGCCGCGATGCTTCGATACCAGCAAGTGGAATAGCGCACTGATGTCTCCGTCGCTACCGCTGAGCTGTTGGATGTCGACTTCGCCTGACTGTGCCCAGGCTGCCAAGTTTTGGTAAAGCTCGAGCGGTCGTTCCACGGAGATTCGCAGCGACTGATCGGATTTGCCGCGATTCAAGCTCCTCAACCAAGGCATCACAACTAATCGCTCTGCCAGTTCATTTGGAGTTGAGGTCTGGATCGTGATCTCCTGAGGCAATCCGGCTAGCAGGTGTCGAAGTTCGGCTGACGTACCACAGGCCAGCAAGCGACCGCCGTAGATCAACATGAACGAATTGGTAATCCGTTCCACTTCGTGCAATACGTGGCTAGCCAGCAGTAAACTCTTTCCGGCGCTCACCCATTGCTTGAGAAGTAGACTCATATCGTGTCGACCAATCGGATCTAGGCCATTGAACGGTTCGTCCAGAATCAACAGATCGGGATCGTTGGCAAGAGCTTGAGCCAATTTGCAGCGCTGTCGCATCCCAAGCGAAAAGGTGTGGATGGGACGATGACTAGCTTCTGTCATGCCGACAAGATCGAGCACTTCGTCGGCGCGAGCAGCCGCTTTGCGAATGGGCCAACCGCTGAGCGAGAGGTGGAGCTTTACCCATTGGTATGCGGTAACTCCATGCACCAAAAGCTCACTTGCCGGACAAAGTCCAATTCGTTGTAGTACGGTTGAGTCGCGAGAGGGATCGACTCCATAAAGTCGAACACTGCCCAAGGTAGGCCGAAGAGCTCCGGTCAGCAAGCCGATCAGCGTAGACTTGCCCGCGCCGTTGGGACCGACTAAGGCATAGGCTCCAGCAGGTAGTTCGATGTGAAAGTCATTGACACCGATTACCGTGCCGTACAGCAATGTTGTGTGGTTGAGTTGGATCATGACTTGAGCATCCTTGCGACTCGCCAGTAGGCGATTGTGTAGCCAATCACCGTAATCCCAACTGCAACCAAGACAGGCGTCAGTATCGGTGTGTCTGCGACCATCAAGCCGAAGATCTTCTTTTGGAGATACCCCAGCAGTTCGTAGGGAGACAGGTACATCAACGCGTTGTAGTTTTCGGCCAGCATCTGCGTTCGACGACCTTGTACTCGGATTTGCTGTGCAGTCCAAAGAACCGAATAGGTGACATGCCCCAAGATCCAAATTGCAAACCATGCAAAGCCCGCGTAACGACTTTCTTGAGTCATCGAAGAAAGTGCGAGGGCTATCGCTGAGGTTGGAAGAATCAGGATTACGGACGCAGCAATGATTCGAAGAGGAATGTCCCAGGTATAAATGATGGCCCAAGGGTCGGTCGACAAGAACAATCCCACAACGTAGATCGTTAGCGCGGGAATCGTGGCGACCAAGAACAGCAAGGTGTACAACACTCCTGCCTTCCCTATCACATACTCAGCGGGCGTTAGCGGTCGCGACAAGTAAAGCAGGTAGCCTCGACTGCGAAGGTCATAACTGATCAAACGCGGACCGACCAAGCCTACGACTAAGATCATTCCGAACGCTTGCGGATAACGGAAGAGCGTGAAGAGTAAGTACGACCATGCAAAGTGGCGAACCGCAGCAGGATTTTTTTGCAGATCCTTTGTTTCCACACCTGCGTTATCCAGCACCCGTCGTGCTTCGCGATTGCGTTGGATAAAGGTGATGGCCTGCTCGGTTGAACTTTCGGAGAGGTTCTGTTCCAAGACGCCAAAGGCGATCGCGACGAGCAGCGAGGGAAATGTCAGCAACATCAGAATGCGTCGAATCCATGTACTGCTCCATACCAGACCAACTCCAGTGCTGGCGACAACCCACGCTCGTGTCCAAGCTGGCGATCTTGGACCTTCCCACTTGCGATATCCGATATCCAAAATTGGCATGCCTAGACTCCTCGGACTGCGTTGAGAAACATCTGTTCGAGCGAGTTCCTAGCAGGTTCAATGCGTTGAATCAAAACTCCAACTTCTTGACTAGCACGCCACAGAGCTTGAGTTTCAATCGGGTGTCCGTGAATCTTCAGTTCTTGAACTCCACTGCGTTCGCACTGAAACCCAGCCCTGACCAAGTGTTGTTCAAGCCTTTCCACTTCGGCTACAACGCTGATCTGGATTCCAGCTTGCGAAGGGCGTTGCAAGTTGGTTAACGAATCCGCCAAACGCACTCGTCCACCAGCCAAGATGATCACATTTTCGCAGACGCGTTGTACGTCATGAAGGATGTGCGTGGAGAGCAAAATGGACTTGCCCTTTTCCATCGCTAGGACGCTAATGCGATCGAGCAGGTTTTCACGTTGCGAGGGATCTAAGCCGGTCGTAGGTTCGTCCAGAATGATGAAATCGGGATCGTGAACGAGAGCTTGAGCGAACTTCAGCTTTTGCCGCATGCCAGTCGAATAGGTTTCCACAGTCCGATATCGCTCTTGTCCCAAGTCGCAGAAGTCACAGACTTCGTGCGCGCGGCGCAAGGCCTCTTTGGCAAAGAGTCCAGAGAGTCGAGCCATCATTTGGACCGACTGAATCCCTTGCAAGCCTTGGATAAAGCAATCGTCTTCGGGCAAATAACCGACTCGATCGCGAAGAGCTCTAGCATCGCGAGGCCATTGGTAGCCCAGCACCATGCCGTGGCCGCTGTCGATCTTCACCAAGCCAAGAAGAGCCTTGATGAGCGTGCTTTTGCCAGATCCGTTGGGGCCAAGTAGTCCCGTGATTCCTGGCGGTAGATCGAGCGAGACTTGATGAAGCGCCGGTCGACCGCGATAACTCTTCGTGACATTCTCGATGCTGGCGATTCGCTCCGGCAAAACAACTTCCTTTCAGAAGTTAGCAACTTTGGCAGACAGGCAAGCGTGAATTACATCATAACTGGAGCTTGAACGAAATGTTACATAGCCAGTGAGAACTATTGAGGCAGCTTGCCACTAGCGATCTCTTCTTCCCATTGATCCATGAGCGGCCAATCCACTGCACAGGTTCCAAAGTCCGCCATGTGCAGATAGCTTTCCAGTCGAGCGATAGTCTTGTCTAGCATCGCATTGTCTTTGCGGAAGATTGGACCGTGGCTGGGTAGAAGCCATTCAACATCGCTGTTACGAATGCGCTGTAGCGATCGAATGAAGGCAGGGATATCGCTACCGTGGTGCGCATCGATGGCTCCCACGCAGCCGTCACGATAGATATTGTCACCACTGAAGAGCAGCTTACCCATGCGGAAGGCCAGTTGGCTATCGGCGTGGCCGGGAGTCGACCAAACTTCGATCTTCAAACTGCCCAGCTCGATGATTGTACCTTCGTCTACCATCAGGTCCGCTGTGACCAGTGGCATTTCCAAGTGAATGTTCTGAGCTTCGATCTCAGCAAATGTCTGCAGTTTGTCTCCACTCTCTAGCAGTTTGGCTGCTCGCGGATGAGCGGCCAGCTTGGTCTTGAGCATCTGCTTGGCCAGCGCAAAACCTTGCCCGTGATCTACGTCAGCATGAGTTGCTAAGAGCATTTTGCAGCGGCTGAGCGGAAAATCGAGTTCGCGCACTAGCTCTACAATCTCTTCTACCGACTCCTCGTAGCCAATGTCCATTAGCAACCACTCGTCTCCGTCGAAGACTAGATAGACGTTGCAACCAATGATATGACCAGCTTGAAAATTCAGCTCGATCACGTTTGGAAAGATCAGTTTTCGTTCTAACATAAGATGCCAAATTTCAGCGCGAGACAAGATTGCCGGTCTGAGACATTCTAGAGGCGAATCAACTGCGAATTCCCCAGAAAGGCTGGTAGCATTCTACTCGATCCAGCGATAAGGGCAACGCGATACAATAGCCTTGCGTGCGACTAATAAAATCGCGTCTAGAGAAAGCAACTTATGGATACCCCGTTATCTTTCAACCGATATCTTCGTCAACAGCGATTTGAACCCATCGGGCAAGCGGGACAAGAGTCATTGGC
The DNA here is from genome assembly GCA_964458685.1 of uncultured Pirellulaceae bacterium. Lineage (GTDB taxonomy): Bacteria > Planctomycetota > Planctomycetia > Pirellulales > Pirellulaceae > Aureliella. Next base: position 10,883 of record CAYWNG010000037.1, on the reverse strand, counting down.
CAAGTCTTCGGTCTTGATTTGCGGTTGTGGAGCGTTGGGATCTGTTATTGCTGAACGGTTGGCTCGTTCTGGCGTGGGGCACTTGCGCATCGTCGATCGGGATTGGGTTGAGCTCTCCAATCTCCAACGACAGACACTTTATCTGGAATGTCACGCTCGCGAGGCCGTCCCCAAATCCGTCGCTGCGGTCGAGATGCTGACTCAGATCAACAGCGAGATCTCCTTGGAAGCAGTGGTGGAAGACGTGACCTGCGACAATATCGCCTCGCTGGCGCAGGGATGCGACTTGATCATGGATGGGACAGACAACTTTGAAACCCGACTGCTTATCAACGACTACTGCATCAAGAACTCGATTCCGTGGGTTCACGCGGGATGTTTAGGGGCGAGTGGACAGATCATGACCATTCTCCCTGGAGAAACGGCCTGCTTTCGCTGCTTGGTGCCCGAGCTTCCACCGCCAGAGACGATGCAAACCTGCGATACCGCCGGAGTGCTTGGGCCGGCGATTGGCATCATTGCTAGTTGGCAAGCTGCTGAGGCGCTGAAAATCCTCTCCGGCAATCGCTCTGCCGTTTGCAGGCAGTTGATTGTGATCGATAGCTGGGAGACCGACTGTCGCCGAATCAACTTGAATCCGACTAGCGGTTGCAAAACCTGTGGACTCGGGCAATTTGAGTTCCTTGACGGACTCGTACGCACAGAATCGCTGGTACTTTGCGGAAAGAACGCTGTTCAAGTAACCATTCCAAGTCAAGCTGGGTCATTCACAGACCTGCAAGCGCTAGCGGAAAAATGGCGAACATTAGGCGACGTCAACTTGAATGCGTTTTTTGTGAGATTAAGCCTGCCCACAATGCAGGTAACTCTCTTTCGGGGCGGACGAGCCGTAGTTGAGGGAACTACGAATTCTGCCGAGGCCAAAACGCTGCTAGCGCGTATCTTGGGCAGTTAGGCTTAGGGCAAAATCTTGGGTATGTCTTGACCCCCGGTGCAACCAGTGTAAACTCAAGTTGACGCAGGCCGAATTCGGTTTAATTTTCCTTCAGTCGATGGAAAAGGCCTTCAAGGGCCAATATTCTGACAAAAGTTAGCCCAAAATAGTCGCCTCCGAAACCTGAAATCGGCAATAATAGATTTTCTAATGTTAAAATTAGGGTGATTAATCCGAAATTAACAACTTGCCCACAACCTTCGATCTGTTGCACCCAATCGGGAACTCGAAATGCGCTACGAATTTAGACTCGCTGAACTACTTGGACACACACCTGACCGACGAAAACGACCTGGAACGATCAAAGCTATCGTTGAGTACACTGGCTTAGATCGCCACCAAGTCGCATCGCTGCTAAAGAACGAAGCGAAGTACATTCCATTGGAGGCATTGAGCCGATTGTGCGATTACTTGGTCGAGCACGGCTACGCTTCAGCGGACGAGTTGCCCGGTGCTTTGTTCGCTGTGAAGCCCGAGCACTTCTGGGAATTGTTAGCCCGCCGTCGCAAGCTGGAGATCTGTGTTGGTGTCCGTCGCCCAGCAGAACCCGAAAGCGCGGACTCGGCTTGGGTCGTTGCCTCGGATGCCGTTTTGATGGGAGCGGTGCTTAACGGCGTTTCAACACTGGGCGGAACCGACAAGCTGATGCGCAGTCAAACTCAGCCGGTGACTCGCGAGATGCCCACGCACCCAGAACTTCTGAAGCAGACTTTGGTTTGGAGTCCCAGCCCGCAAGACTCGGAACTAGCAACTGAATACGCCAAGTCTGTCCATGACGAATTCACCTCATCGCCTGGCGACAAAGCCCTCATCTGCTTGGGTAGCGTCAAGAGTAATCCTGTTGTCGAAATGATCGTTGCGGATAGCTTCCAAGCGGATCCATTCAAGTCGGAGGACAACGTGAGCGTTGCCGCGGATCGTTCGATTCCATTCTTCCTGCGTTATCGCGATACGGACCCGCATCCCGATTGCGTGTCCGCAGGGATTCGATTGAGCAAGAAAGAGGACGCCAAAGAGCCTGGTATCTATTACGAAAAGGCTGATGGCTCGTGGGAGTTCGCTGGCGGTCAGGACACAGCGCTTGTGTTCTACATCTATCGAGAATCGCTCGGTCGTTTGGAGATGGTGCTCAGCGGCTTTAGCGGTCGAGCAACTCGTATGCTTGCTCGTACACTCTCCAGTCGTGGCGAAGAGTTTTGGCCACCGGTTTATCAAGAGAACTATTTACAAATCGGCGCTTACATCGTGAAGTACCAATTTGCCGACGCAGCTCCTGAGCCCAACGACTTGTTGCGGACAGATCTGACAGCCAATCCGACGATCACTCCGCTGCCAGTAGAAGCGATCGCACGACGACTCCGCAAGGGTTAACGGGAGTTATGACCCGTAGCTGATCCCGCCAGAGTTCAGATCTTCGTGTAGTTCAGATCTTCGTGAACGCATACTTTCGCGGATAGTTGCCATTCGCGCCGCGAAAGTAGCGATGCGCTCCCATGAAAGTAGCGATCCGCTCCCGCGAATGTAGCGTTGCGCAGCGATATCGAGACGCAGGTTGGGTTGAGGCACGAAACCCAACTACCAGCACTGACGGTTACGTCGCGGAACTTAAGCGGCTGGCTCATCGATAGAGATTACATCGCAGTGAAGTCGGTCTATGCTTAGAAGACGCCAGGGACTGGTGTGCCACACTTTGGCGCTACTTTCGCGGAGGCGACTATCGCCCTCCGATGCTTCTAAAATCGCTCGCCATTCCAAAGTCGATCGTAGACGTTTGCATAGCCGTCGATTTCGCGCTCGAGAGAAAGTCGTTCTACGGCGACTTGACGAGCGTTGCGGCCCATTTCGTGCAGACGCTGAGGTTCAGCGGTGATCTTCAGAACGGCCTGCGAGAGCGCGTCGATTTGGTCGATGCCAACGACATAGCCGGTTTGATCCTCTTCGATAATCTGCCGAAAGATGCCAGTGTCGGTGGCAACGACGGCTAAGCCACTGGACATCGCTTCGAGTGGCGTCATGCCAAAGCCTTCATAACGCGGCGATGCGACTAGCAACGAAAGCGAGCTAAGTAGCTTGGGCAGTTCGTGCGGCGGCTTCTCGCCTACAAAAACGACACGATTCTCCAACCCATGATCTTGTAACTGTTGGCGGAGTTTTTTCTCGAACTCGGCCTCTGCCGGTTTCGCGCGACCGATAATCACTGCGGTAAAGTCTGGACGTTGCGGCAACACGCGACACATGGCTTCTACGAATAGGTCCGTGCCTTTTTCAGGTCGAACGCGGCCAACGATGCCAATGCCATATCGGCCTGGGAGCCCGAGTTGCTGCCAAGCGGCTTGGCGATCAGCGACTGGCTGGAATCGCTGCGTGTCGACACCATGAGGCACAACGGCCGCGACATGCGGGACAAACTGTGCGGCTTGGTCGGTCGTCGCCACGACTGCGTCCATCCGAGCGATCAACCGGCGAGGTATCGCGGAATGCAATCGCTGCGCGGCCGAAGTGAAGACAATCTTGATCGGCAATCGCAAAATGTCGCGTGCGAAAAGAGCGGACAACATCTCCATGTTGCGACGAACATGCCAAATCGCAAATGGTCGATGATTGGGGCGACTGCGACTGCATCGTAGCGCTTGTCGGTAACTGCAACAGTGCTGAAGCGAAGGCAAAGGTAAGCCCACGAGCTTTAGCGCATAGCGGCTGATCTGCTTCGAAATGACCGCGTCAGCAGTAGCAGATACTCCTGTGAAGCGTTTGTGGAAGTTCGTTACGTACACTTCTGGCGTTACTTCGATGTTGACGCTGCCCATCGTTCTCTCTTGAGCTATCGGACTACATCAGCTTCGTAGCCCTTTCTGACTTCTCTTAGGGCTCTTAGGCCCTCTAAATGTTCCGAAGGTTCATCTTAGGAAAACTAGACAAGCTAGATCAAGACAGATTGAGCTCAACTGAGTGTCCCTTTGGTTTGCGACGTTCGTGAATGCGAACTGAAACGTGGTCGAATGGGCTAAGCGCTTTGACCTATTTGTCCATCATCAGCCAGCCTAATGTCAAAATACGCAGAAAAAATGGACTAAACAGAGTTGGTGCTGTCAACAATTTATGGAAAACCCCATGTACGGATTTGACATTGAAGAAATACCCGAAAGGCGACCCATCGGAGGGGTGTTCATGAGGTCGTAGAGCTGTAGATTGTTCACATTGTCAGCGGGAGGTTGGCCAAACGCTGGACCTGCCCGCGTGCCATCCCACCATTCCTCGTAGATTAGAAGATCATCTATCGATGTGTTTATTGGCAGTTCTCTACCGTCTTGTTCCTGAGAGCCCAATCCTAGTCGCCGCCAATAGAGAGGAGTATTACGACCGTCCATCACAACCCCCAACGATTCAGTCCGGCAAGCCTCGCATGTTATGCGGTATGGATCAACGAGCTGGGGGAACCTGGCTGGGTGTTAACCAGCACGGCATGTTCGTCGGCATCTGCACACGACGTGTCCCTGGAGGAGCCGATACCGTAGGCCTACGCAATCGCGGTTTGGTCGCTCGCGAAGTACTACGCTGCGGATCAGCTCGAAGCGGCATTGATAAAGCGATGGACGAACTTGTGACGCATCGCTACGAACCGTTCAACATGATCATCTGCGACTCCGAAAGCGGATGGGTTGTGTACAACAATGCCGAGCAAAACGAAGTCAAGCCATTGGAAGATGGTCTGAATATCGTTAGCAGTCTGAACTTAAACGATCCAGTCGACGAACGCGTTCAACTGGCTCACCGTCTCCTAACCTTGCAAAACCTGGACTCGCCAGTGAAATTCCTGGCTGTTGCGAGCAAAGTTTTTGCCCGTAATGGGACACCGACAAGCCGAGCGAGCATGGTGATTCGCGGCCAGGACTGGGGCACGATCAGCAGCACGTTGATCGCGCTAAGTCCGAAACCTCGCGATGCCATTTTCCAATACGCGGCGGGTTCTCCAGACGAAGCCAAGTATGAAGATTACTCGCCAATGCTCCGCGACATCCTCAGCCGTGGATTGCGAGAGGCCCGATCGAAGGTTAAGGCTTAGGTAGGTTCAGGCTTAGGTAGACTGGGCTAATCGACCCAACGAAGTCAACATCGTGTAAGCCTGCGGGAAGAAAATCCCGCGGGCTTATTTTGTTGTGCGAGCGGTTCAGGCACGAAGCGCCGACACATCCTCTGCCGGGGCTGACAAGCCCCGGTTTTGAGCCCGCCGAGTATTGAGCCCCGAAGGTGGCGATACTTCAAAATTGTGTGTCGGCCCTTCAGGCCTAACTCCTAGAAATTCCCAATTTCCGGTGCCTTCGACACCGGCAGAGGATGCGCCGGACCTTCGGCCCTAAGAAGAAAGCACAACTTCAAATCAATTATGTCGGGATGTGTTTCGGACAGCCGCGACGGTATACGGATGGAACAGCAGGATTCCCAAATCTTAGCAATGAACCTAGAATCTGAGGCAATAACTGCCGCAGGTCGCAAGTTAAGCTGACCGTAATGAAGTTAATCTGACCGTAATGATACAGCTCGCCATCAAGACTAGCACAAGCTCCAAAATTCAAAGCTGAAAAACAGCACATACCACCAAGCTAATACAGCATCACCATTGAAAGAGTCGAAATGACCAACATTGATCAGTACCAACCATGCGTTTGCGGCAGCGGCAAGAAGTTCAAGTTCTGCAAATGCGGAGCCACCGATCACGTTGCTGATCTAGACAAAATTCTTCGGCTGATGGACGGCGAGCAAGACTTAGCGGCTGTTGATCGCATCAATTCTCTGCTGCACAAAATCCCCAACGCATCTTGGCTATTGGCGCTCAAGGCTGAATTGAATTTGGCCATGCAAGAGTTTTCGACGTTTGTCGAAACGGCCAACCGATTTCTCAAGCTCAAGCCTGACAATCCATTGGCACTGATCTTTCGCTCAATAGCAACTGCGATTCAGGAAGAGCCGCTGGAAATGCAGGCTCGTTACCTGCTGGACGGTATGGCCGAGAGCCGCGAGTCGTTGTCGTCACACGCATTGTTCGCCGTACACTCGTTGGTGTCACGCCTTCGCGACTCCGAGTCGATCGGACTGATCGGCATGTGGGGCGAGATGCACGAGAAGGCTACATCTCAGAATCCTTCCTATTCGATTCTCCGCGACCCTTCGCTTCACCTAGCTTGCAAGTCACCCAATCGCATTGTCGAAGATTCGCCAAGTGCGCCTTGGGCCGAACGCTTGCAGGAAGTCACAGTTCTTAGCTCTGCGTTCCGCTTCGAGCAGTCCGAGAAGAAGCTGCAATCCATTCTCCGCGACTATCCTTCGCAGCCTGGGCCGCTATCTCACTTGCTACGATCGCAAGTTACTCTGCTGGAACGCTGGCCCGCCGTTGCCACAGCTAAAAAGCTCGCCGAGCACAAAGATGTCTCGCCCGAAGATCGCGCCTACTTCCGAGTATTGGCTTGGGAGTTCGAGCAGAAGCCTTTGAATTTGAGCTCGATCATTCAGTTTGGCGAGATCGATTCTGATGAAACGTTGATTGAAGCACTTTCCAAGCTCGACGAACTTCGCTTGGATGAAGTCGACGAATCGCGAGCATTCATGGGGGCGATGGTCGGCGACGAAGTTCCAGCAAAGCGAGTCTACCAAGCCTTTCAGACCACGCAGTCGCCGTCGGGGCCACTCAAGTCGTTCGTCGGAATCGTCGGCGTGTATGGAAAGCAAACCGACAAGCCAGCTCGCGTCCTATTCATGGCCCCCGACTTTCCACCTAATCGCCCAGTTATCGAAAAGATCTCTGGTCTGCTGAACATTACCAAGCCGATCAGCGATGCTCCTCCGTACGAACAGTATTACGTCGACTTCCTCAACCGCAATCGCTTTGTTGAAAATGACCAAGCTCCTTGGGTCACGCTCGAGGAGCGCGGTCGTGTGTTGGTGGAAGAGTTCTTGAACCTTCCGCAGCAAGTCTTGGAGGGGCAAACACCTCTCGAAGCTGCGGCTGACGAACGCAAGCGAGCTAACCTCGTTGCCTTACTGCTGCACTTGGAAGGCAGTATGTCGTTGGTCGTTCCATCGTCGGCCATCGAAGAGATCTACAAGCGATTGGAATTGCAACAGCCCGCCAAGACTCCTGTGCCTGCTGAGGACACGCAATTCTCCATGTCAACCTACATGGACCTGCTTCGCCTGGACTATTCCGGCCTATCCGACGCATTGATCGTCGCCATTACGCAACTAGCCGTTAGTAAGGGTGCATCGCGATTGATGTATGAAATGGCTCAAGAGATCGTTCGTCGCGGCGAAGGCTCGAAGAATGGTGCGTATGTTGCTTATTCAATCCTGCTTGAATTGGATCCAGACCTTAACAACAAGCTTACCTATGTCGAGAAGCTGGAAGAGATCAGTGCAGCCGCGAAACGCCCTGTCGGTCGACTTGTACTGCTGAAGGCAGATCTGCTCAATACCCTTGGCAGGAATCAACAAGCACAAGAGTACATGCTTCAAGCCGCAAAGAAGTATTCTACAGATCCTGAACTCGCTGCGTTCTTCCAACAGTTCCAAGCAATGGCTCAGCAGCAACAAATGCGAGGCGGAGACGACTTGGGAATGAAGATGCTAACCACGGCTGCCGATCGACAAGCGGCTAAGGAACAAAGCGGAATCATCCTGCCAGGACAAGCTCAGCCTTCCAGCCAAGGCGAAAGCAAGCTCTGGCTACCAGGAACTTAATTGCTGTCGTTGCGTTCTTTGAAGGCCGAATCAAGAAATCGTGCTTGTGCTCAGTCGAAGGCGATACTCGCACTCGAGAGACCGAATTAGAGTACGAGCACGAGTATTGCACACTGAGCACGAGCACTGAGCACGAGCACTGAGCACTGAGCACGAGCACTGAGCACGAGTACTGAGCACTGAGTACTGAGTACTGAGTACTGAGTACTGAGTACGAAAATCCAAGAACTTGATCTGAGGCGCTATACCGCCAAGGAATTGCATCGATGCAGGGTGATCAGCATTCCCAATCGCAAATGGAATTCTCTACTGACGATCGTCAGTGGATGAAGCAAGCGATCATGATTGCACAGAGGGGATTGGGTTCTGTTGAACCTAACCCCATGGTTGGTTGCGTGCTGGTAAAAGACGGCAATCATATTGCCCGCGGTTACCACGCGAACTTTGGTGGGCCTCATGCCGAACGCCATGCGATACACTCGGCAATTGAACAGGGTTCTAAAGACCAACTGCGAGGCTCTACAGCCTATGTGACCTTGGAGCCTTGCTGCCATCACGGCAAGACACCGCCATGTACCGACATCCTACTTGAGATCGGTGTGAAGCGAGTCGTTGTAGCGATGACCGATCCCTTTCCAGCGGTAAGCGGCAAAGGCATCGAACAGCTCCGCAGTGCAGGCGTGCAAGTTGACGTTGGTCTTGAGCGAGAGGCCGCCGAGTCGCTCAACGCTGCCTATCTCAAACGCCTGCGAACTCAGCGTCCGTGGGTAATCGCAAAGTGGGCGATGAGCTTGGATGGGCGCATCGCAACCTCGACGGGACACAGCCAGTGGATCTCGGGGGAATCTAGCCGAGCGAAAGTCCATGAACTTCGCAGTCGCGTCGATGCGATCCTTGTTGGCCGCGGAACCGCCGTTGCCGACGATCCCATGCTAACCGCTCGATTGCCTGACAGCGCACCACTTCGAACGGCATTGCGCGTCGTGGTTGACTCTCAGGCGTCAATCTCGACGGAAAGCAAGTTGGTACAAACAGCTTCTAAGTTTCCCACGCTGATATGGGCAAGCAATGAAGCTGAAGAATCCACAGTTCGCGCTCTGCGTAGCTTGGGCTGTCGAGTTGAGCGGAGCGAGTATCCCGATCGAGCTTCGCGGCTAGACGATTTACTTCATTTCTTAGTGCGCGAGTACTCAGCGACGAACGTGCTAGTCGAAGGCGGCGGCCAATTGCTTGGAAGCCTGTTCGACCTGCGGCAGATCGACGAATGCGAGATCTTTATCGCTCCCAAATTGATAGGTGGATCGTCGGCCGTTTCACCGATCAGCGGCCTTGGGATCACCACAATTCCCGACGGACCCACCTGCTATGACTCCGCATGGAGTCCCTGCGGTGACGACATGCACTTTTCTTGCCGTCTAAAGTGGGACTGAACGAATTTGAATACAGGAAATTAAACGCAAAGACGCTGAGACGCTAAGTCGCAGAGAAAACCTTGGAGTACGGACAATTGTGACACAAAAGAATAAAACACAGAGACTCAAAGGGCACAGTGATACGAACGAGAGTGAATCAAATGTTGAGAAGCCGGTTGAGTTAGTCGATTGGCAGCGGACCGTCCGTCGTCCACCGACCGAGGCAGAGATCGAACGCGCTCGCAGCCGGGCAAGTAAAGGCGGAAACCGTCTTTCGTGGGCTCAAGTGATTGCGATGTTCCCATGACCGATGAGACTAAAGACGTTCGAGTACTCTAGGCGCCGAAGAACTGTGGCTCCCGCTTTGCGTCCCTGCGCTTTAGCGTCTCTGCGTTAAATTCTTTCTGACGCCCCAGCGCTCGATACGGATTCAGACTTCAGACTTCATCCTTCTACTCTCAGCACCGCAAAGCGCTTCTTTCCAACGCGAAGTACCAACGCAGACTCGCTGGCTAAGTCAGCCGGAGTCAGCAACATTTCAGCCGACTCGACGCGTCGATTGTTGACGTAGACTCCGCCTTGGTCCATGCTACGGCGAGCGTCGCTCTTGCTCTTGCATAACCCAACGCGCACAAGCGCATCGATCAAGGGAAAACCTTGTTCTAGTTCCGCGCGAGTTATCGTTCCGCTGGGTACGTCGTAGAAGATCTCAAGCAATTGAGCGTCGCGCAAGTCGGATATTTCGGCACCGAAGAGATACTCACTGGCTCGCAACGCGGACTGTAAGCCATCGCTGCCATGGATGAACTCGGTAAGCCAACTTGCCAATCGCTTTTGTGCGTTACGAGCACCTGGCTCTTCGGCAAGCGACTTTTCCAACGAGCGATATTCGTCTTGATCGATCTCGGTCAGAAAGCGCAAGCACAGCAGGACATCAGCATCGGCCGTGTTGTACCAGTATTGGTAAAACGCATAGGGACTAGTTCGGCTACCATCCAGCCAAATCGCGCCCTTTTCGGTCTTGCCCATCTTGCGACCATCACTGGTCAGAAGCAACGGACACGTCAGCGCATACAACTGTGTACCGTGCATGCGACGAGCGAGGTCGATACCGGCAGTGATGTTACCCCACTGGTCGCTGCCACCAATCTGCAATGTACACTTCTCTTTTTGGCTCAGGTGAGCGAAGTCATAGGCTTGCAACAACATGTAACTGAACTCAGTGTAGCTCAGTCCAGAGTCTTCACGTTCAAGACGACTCTTCACACTATCCTTGGCCAACATGACATTCACAGGAAAGTTCTTGCCAACATCGCGAAGGAAGTGAATGTAAGACCAGCCCTGCATCCAATCAAAGTTGTTCACCAACTTGGCCGCGCTCGGACCATCAAAGTCGAGGAATCGTTGCATCTGTGCAGCCATACCAGCCACGTTTGCCGCTAACACGTCAGTATCCAGCAGTACTCGTTCTTCGCTTTTTCCACTGGGATCACCGATCATGCCGGTCGCACCGCCCACCAATGCCAGCGGCTTGTGTCCAGCGCGCTGAAAGCGCCTGAGCATCATCAGTGGCAACAAACTACCGCAATGGAGACTCGGAGCTGTTGGATCGAATCCCGCGTATACGACTCGCGATTGCGAAAGGTGTTCGCGCAGGTTGTTTTCGTCGGTGCACTGATGGATCAATCCGCGCCAGCGTAGTTCATCAATAATATTCGTTGGACTCATCTATCTATCGTTCATGA